>NZ_JBSGTX010000049.1:0-68284 GCF_053607625.1 Streptomyces sp. NPDC055103 | reverse complement strand
ACAGATCTTCGTCCTCGTAGTAGGTCCGGAACCAGGTCGTCATGCCGCAATCCTGACCCACGACCTTGACCAAAGAGATAGGGGCACCCCCCCGGACAATGGACTCCGTACGGGCTCCGAACGGCGCCCGTATCCGCGACCAGGGCGCTCCCCTCGGCGTCCGACCCGGCAAGGGGGCGGTCGACGATGGCGTTGCGGCCTTCCACCTCACCGACGGAGCCGTCTCCGTCTCCACGAGCGTCGGCATCGCGACCGTTCTCGACAGCGCGCACGCCGAGGAACTCCTCGGCCACGCCGACCTCGCCCTGTACGCGGCGAAGGCGGCCGGAAAGAAGCGGTGGCGGCTCTTCCACCCCGAGCTCCACTCCCGGCTCGTCGCACGGCACGAGCTCCAGGCGGGCATGGACACGGCCATCGCCGACCATGCCTTCGCCCTGCGCTACCAGCCCATCGTGGAGGTCGACGGCGCCGCCCCCGCCGGCCTGGAAGCGCTCATCCGATGGCCCCACGCCCGCCGCGGGATGGTGCCTCCCGACCAGTTCATCACCCTGGCCGAGGAGAGCGGCCACATCATGCCGCTGGGCGCCTGGGTCCTGGAACACGCGGCGCTCGACATCGCCCGCTGGCAGCGCTCCCGCCCGCACCGGCCGCTTCTGTACGCCAATGTCAACGTCTCCGCCCGGCAGTTCCGCGACCCGGGGTTCCTCGAAGGCGTACGGCGCACCCTCCGCTCCTCCGGGCTGGCGCCGGGCTCGCTCGTCCTGGAACTCACCGAGACCGTCCTCATGCGCCAGGACACCCAGATCCGTACGACCATGGCGGCCCTGAAGGACCTCGGGGTCTCCATCGCCATCGACGACTTCGGCACCGGCTTCTCCTCGCTCAGCTATCTCCGCGAGTTCCCCATCGACATCCTGAAGGTCGACAAGTCGTTCATCGACGACATCACGACCGACCCCCAGCAGGTCGCCCTCGTGGAGGGCATCGTGCGCATCGCCGACGTCCTCGGCCTCCTGGTCGTCGCCGAGGGCATCGAACACGAGGAGCAGCGGGAGCTCCTCGCCCGGATGGGCTGCCGCTACGGGCAGGGCTACCTCTTCGCCCGGCCGATGACCGCCCACCAGGCCGAGTCGTACCTGCACCGCGCCCCGCACCCGGCCGCCAGCCCGGCCCGTGCCCTCGTTCACCGGCCCGGCCAGGGCCGTCGGACGGGCCCCGGCCACCGGACCGGCCACCGGACCGGCCACCGGACCGACCACCTGCTCCGGACCGGCCACCGGACCGGCGCAGGCCCCCCGACCGGCCACCGGTTCCGGACCGACCCCTGCCACCGGAATCCCCGCCGCCGAGACTCCCGCCCCGCCCCCGCCGTCGTTCCCGCCGTCACCCGGACCGGCCGGCTGCCGCGCCCCTCCCGCTGGCGCGACCTGGAGCACCTGCGTCGGACGAGCCTCATGTGCGACGCCGTCATCGACGAGGTCGACGGCCGCCGCATCCGGGTCGGCGAGGACTGGCTCGTCGACTTCGCGCGTGGCCATCAGGGCCCGCATGTCCTCGACGTACCCCCGGACCTCCACGTCGGGGAGCCCGGCCGCGCCGGCCCGCTCCCGTAGGGCCTCGTCCAGCAGACCGGAGCGCTGCCCCGGCCGCCGGCGCATCGCGAGGACCAGCCGGAACCGCGCCCCCTCCCGCCACGCCTCGGCCGCCGCGTCGATCGCCGTCTCCGCGCCGCCCCGGGGGTCGTGGTGCCCGGCGAAGAGGACCACCGGATACCCGCGCGGGCGGGGCAGGTACGGCCATGTGTCGAGGTCGATCATGGGCGGGATCACCCGTACGTCCCCGAAGTCGGCGGCCCGCAGCCGCCGTGCCATCGACTCCGACAGGGCGACCGTCGTCCCCAGGGGCCTGGTGTGGGCCGGGAACCGGGTGTCCGCCACCCCCGGCACGGTGTGCACGACCGGCCGGCGCCCGAGGAGCAGCGGGCGGAGCCGGGAGAAGACGGGGAAGACGCGGCCGACGGAGAGGAAGGCATGGACCAGGTCGACCCGGCGGGCGACCGCGGACCCGGCGACCACGGCCTGGACCCGCTGCCGTTTGTGGGGGGCGCCGCCAGGGGAGAGGAGCCGGACGGGGCGCCCGCGCCGCGGCGGGTCCTGCCCGTGGTCCGGCCAGGCGGCGAACCAGACGAAGTCGACGTCGGGCAGCGCCTCCAGGACGTCGGAGGCGAGCCGCACGTCGGAACCCTCCACGCCGTCCATCGGGCTGCCGGTCAGGAGCAGCACGCGGGGCCGCTCACGGTGGGCCATCACGCACCTCCGCCCCGTCGCGGGGTGCCCGGTTCGCCACGGCACACCTCTGCCCGCACACCTGGGGCGGTCCGTGCCGCAGCCGGGTGAGCCGCTCCGTACCGGGGCGCGTGAGTACGGGCGCGCCGGATCCGAGGACGGTACGGACGAAACCGGTCAGCGGGCCGTCTGCCATGACGTCCCCCTCTTCCCCGGCCGCCGCGTGGCGGCGGACGTGTCCAGGAGCCGGTGGGCCAGGGCCAGATAGCGGCCCGTCGTCACGTCCCATGTGTAGCGCTGGGCGGCGAGCGCGGAGCGCCGCCCCAGGCCGCGCCGGAGCGCCGGGTCGCGGGCCAGCTCGCACTTCCGCTCGCCGAAGGCCGCCACGTCGAACGGCGGTACCGCCACGTCGCCGCCGTCGCGCATCCAGCGCAGCGCGGGCAGGTCGAAGTGGAGGACGGGCTTGCCGTGCGCCATGGCCTCGGGCGACGAGGCCGAACGCCTCGTGGCGGGAGGGCATGACGAGGAAGGCGCTGTCGCGCAGCAGCTGCCGCCCGCGCTCCTCGTCGGCGTGGCCCACCCAGTGGATCCGGGGCCCGGGGCCCCGGGAGCGGGCGGCGACGAGCGTCGCGAGGCGGTGTTCCTCGGCCGGCGTGCCACTGCCCGCGAGGAGCAGCGCCAGCGGCGGCCGGGACCGGTCGTAGGCGTCGAGGAGCAGGTCGAGGCCCTTGTCCCAGGTGTCGATCCGACCCAGGAACAGGATGAACCGGCCCCTGCCGAGCCGGGACTCGTCGAGGAGACGCGGCTCCACGCCGTTGGCGATGACCCGCACGTCGGCCCGGGGACCGAGCCGCCGGATCGCCGTGCCGTCGGCGGCGCCCGTCGCCACGATGTGCCGGTAGCGGCGCAGTCCGAGCCGCTCGACCAGGAGGAACGGCACGAGGCGGCGGCGCGCCGGCGCCTCGGCGCCGTGGCCCTGGTCGATGCCGACGACGGGGGCACGGGTCGCCAGGGGCAGGAGGCCGGCCGGGAACGGGGGAGTGAAGCTCTCCAGCCACAGGTCGTGCCGGATGCGGCGCGCGACGAACGGCAGCAGCGCCGGGAACACCAGCCGCCCGGCGCGCGGACCGGCCCGGCACACCGGCAGCCGCACGTAGCGAACGCCGTCGCGGTACTCGGTCCCGGCGCGGCGGCCCGAGGTCACGACCGTCACACGGAAGTCCTCCGCGAGCCTGGCGGCCACCTTGTCGACGGCCAGGGCGGCGTCGTCCCGGTGGGCGAGGTGCCCGGCGGAGTCGTAGACCGACATGACCACGTGCGGACGCGCGGCCTCCCGGGTCTGCCCGCTCCCGTCCCCGCTCCCGCTCCCGCTCCGGTCCCCGCTCCTGTTCCCGCTCCCGTCCCCGGCCTCGTGCTCCTCCGCGTCGCTCGCGGCCCGCTTCCGCACCACGCCGAGGATCTGTTCCAGCGCGCCGGCCGCGACGAGTGACGGGGCCCGCGCTCCGTCGAGGCGCGCCAGCCGAGGCAGCCGTACGGACCAGGCCCGGTAGCGGGCCCACCCGGCGGCGGTGGAGGCGGCTACGCTCGTCCGGCCGCCACCGGGGAGCGGGTCGGGCCCGGTCTCCACGAGCAGCGTCAGACCGTACCGGCCCGCGAGCCGGCGGAAGGCGGCCGCCGCGGACGACGAAGGGGGCGGGTCGAACCTCGCGAGCCCGTCCAGGGGTCCTCGGTCGGTCACGACCACGGCCTGCCCGCCGCGCGCCGTCAGCCGGGCCGTCGTGATCCTGGCCGCCAGCTCGGCGGCGTCAAGGAGCGCGTGGGCACGGCGCGGCAGGGATCCCCGGCACTCGGGACCCGATGCCCGCCGTGTCCACCGCTCACCCGGTTCTCCCTCTTCCCTCACCCGTGGTGGAACCGGGAACCTTCGGCACAGGAAGCAGCCGTGGCCGCGTGTGGTGACGACCGTGACGCCGCGCTCGCCGAGGAGCGTCGCGAGCCTGCGGACCAGCGAGGACGTGTCCGTGCCCGCCGGACCGGACAGCGCCACCAGCGGAACGCCCCGGGGGGTCGTCACGGCACCCGCCCCCTGGGGAGCGTCGCGCGCGCGAACCCGCGAGGGCGATCGGAACGGGAGGGACCGTCGGAACCCGCTGGGCCGCCGGAGCTGTCACGGCGCGGAGCGTGCGCCCTGACCGTACGGGCGCGTCGGCGGCGGGCGGCGCCGCGGGGCCTGCACGCCCTGGCGAGCGGCGGAGGGGCTGCTGCGTGGATCCGGTCGGAGACCCGTCGTGCCGGGTGCGCGGCCGGGCGGTGCGGGGGACGGCAGGCCGGACGGCGGCGGGCCTCGGCGAGGGGCCAGTCGGTCACCCGCCGCAGGGGATGCGGAGCGGGTGCCGCCGGCGCGCGGTTGATGAGGAGTGAGGTCACGACGAGCCTCTTCCGGCAACCGACCCGACCGAGGGTCTGCTCTGTCCTGAAATGACTGTTTACAGCCTTAGCCCGTGGGGTGCGATTCGTCAACCGGTGGACCGGCCGGTGGGGCGCCGGAAGCGCCGTGGGTGCCCCGGAAGCGGCCGTGCGCGAACCGCGGGAGGGCGTTGTGAGGGCGTTCGTCGAGGAGCGTGCCGAGGATGCGGGCGCCGTCACGGACCGTGCGCGGGTGCGAGGGGCCGTGGCGCCGCGGCAGTTCGCGACTGGGCACCTCGGCGACGCGCAGCCCGTAGTGCAGGGCGTGCGTCACGAGCTCGGCGCCGAGCTCGACACCGTCGTCGCGCAGGTCGAGAAGGTCGACGAAACCCCGCCGGAACGCACAGAATCCGTACCAGAGATCGGTGAGCTGCTGGCCGTACAGCCGGCGAGCGACCCGCAGCAGGCCGCGGTGGCCGAGGCGCCGCGCGAGCGGATAGTCGGCGGCCTCCCCACCGGCGATGAAGCGCGAACCCTTGACGAAGTCGAAACCGCTTTCCAGATAATGCAGATAATGCGGGATCTCGTGCGGCGACATACTGCCGTCGGCGTTCATCAGCACGATCAGGTCGCCGGTGGCCGCGCGCAGCCCCGCGTGCGGGATGTCGCCGCGGGTGAAGTCCCAGGTCCCGAGCGTCCGCACGGCCATGCCCTCCCGCGTGCGCCCCGCGCCCGTCGGTCCGCCGATCAGGACCACGTCCCGCACGTCCTCCGGCATCTGGTCGAGCAGCAGGTCGAGCGTGTGTCCCGAGTCCTGCCCGTCGGGGCGGACCGTCAGGACGAGGCTCACGCCGCGCTCGCCGGAACCGGGTATCCGGCCGGTCGACCGGCGGAGGGGGTGCGCGTCTCTGCTCATGGGTACGGCCTTCCCCGCGGCCCGCCGCGCAACGCGGTGAGCCCACGCATTTCAGAATCCTGCGCCGAAGGTGACGGCGTCAAGGAAACGGGAAGGATATGCGGCCGGCCGCGAAAGAATGCCTTTCGTGTTTCTGCACAGGAATCCCGGGCGGCATACAATCCGTGCATGGCAGGGCGAATTGAGGACTACGCCCTCGTCGGGGACCGGGAGACGGCTGCGCTCATCGGGACCGACGGGTCCGTCGACTGGTGGTGCGCACCCCGCTTCGACTCGCCCGCCTGTCTCGCGGGCCTCCTGGGCGATCCCCGCCACGGCAGGGGTGGCTCCTCGCCCCCGTCGGCGACACCCGCTGTACGCGCAGGAGTTACCGCGGCGACACGCTCGTCCTCGACACGTACTGGGAGTCCCTCACCGGCACCGTCCGGGTCGCCGACTTCATGCCCCCGCGCTCCCCGGGATTCCCGCACGAGGACGCGCCGAGGATCATCCGTGTGGTCGAGGGGATCGCCGGACGGGTCGCCATGCGGGGCGAGTTGAGACTCCGATTCCACCACGGCAGCATCGTGCCCTGGACCCGCGCGATGGACCGGCGGACCGTCGCCTCCGTCGCCGGCCCCGACGCCGCCTACCTGTCCTGCGGTCCGGGCGCCGACCCCGTCGTGACCCCGGACCGTACGACCGTCGAGTTCACCGTCACCGCGGGGAGCAGCGTCGCGTTCGTCCTCGGCTGGCGTCCCTCCCACACCTCCGCACCCCCACCGCCTCGTCCGTGGAGATCGACGCCACCCTCCTGCGCACCCTCGCCTTCTGGAACGACTGGGCGGCCGCCTTCCGTTACGAGGGCCCGGCCCGGGAAGCGGTCCTGCGCTCCCTGCTCACCCTCAAGGCCCTCACCTACGCCCCCACCGGCGGCGTCGTCGCGGCCGCCACCGCCTCCCTCCCCGAGAGCATCGGCGGACAGCGCAACTGGGACTACCGCTTCTGCTGGTTGAGAGACTCCACCTTCACCCTGTCCTGTCTGCTGCGCGGCGGATTCCGCCGGGAGGCGCTGGCCTGGAAGGACTGGCTGCTCCGGGCCGTCGCGGGCGACCCCGCCGACCTCCAGCCCCTCTACGGGGTCGAGGGACAGCGCCGGCTTCCCGAGACGTACGCCGACTGGCTGCCAGGGTACGAGAACTCACGACCCGTCAGATTCGGCAACGCGGCCGTAGGCCAGTTCCAGCTCGACATCTACGGCGAGGTGCTCAACACCGTCTACTCGGCCGTACGGGCCGGGGTCGCCCTCGACCCGCCGGCCTGGGCCCTGGTGGCCGAGCTCCTGGACTACCTCGGCACCCACTGGCGCGAACCCGACGAGGGCATCTGGGAAGTCCGGGGTCCACGCCGCCAGTTCGTCCACTCCAAGGTCATGGCCTGGGTCGCCGCCGACCGCGCCGTCCGGCTCGCCCGCGTCGCCGGCCTGCGCGGATCCGTACGTCGCTGGCAGGCCCTGCGCCAGGAGATCCACGCGGAGATCTGCGCCCTGGGCTGGAGCGAGGAGCAGCAGTCGTTCACGCAGGAGTACGGCGGCCACCAGGTCGACGCCACCGCCCTGTTGATCCCCCGGCTCGGCTTCCTCCCCGCCGACGACCCCCGCGTCCTCGGCACGGTCGAGGCGATGGAACGGCTCGACGAGCACGGGTTCCTGCGCCGGTACGGCGACGTCCGCGACGGCGGGAGACACCACCTCGACGAGCTGGGGGGCACCGAGGGCGCGTTCATCGCCTGCACCTTCTGGTATGCCGACGCCCTCGCCGCGACCGGCCGCCCCGCCGAGGCCCGCGCCGTCTTCGAGCGGGTCCTCACCGTCCGCAACGACGTCGGGCTGCTCTCCGAGGAATGGGACCCGATGGCCGGCCGCCAGCTCGGCAACACACCACAGGCGCTCAGCCACGTGGCCCTCGTGAACACGGCCTTCACGCTGTACGGCTCGCGCCGCCACGACCGCACGGCCTCCCACCGGCTCACCCCGGCCTGATCCGCCCGCCCACCGCCCCCACCAGCCCCTTCGGCGTGTCGTTCGGGTGCGTCCAGCGGGCGGGTCCGCCGCCCATGGGTTCGAATCAGGGCATGGCTTCCTATGACAGGCTCCGCGCCGGCGGCTCCCCGAGGCCGCTGGAGACCGGCGCCACCTGGTGGTACGCCGCCGTGGCCGGCGAGGCCGCCGGCTCGTTCAGCACCAGGGTCCGCACGCGGACCCGGCGTGCCTGCCTCGGGACCGTCCTCCTCCTCACGGTCGTCTACGCGGGCCTCGTGCTCACCGCGACCGGCCGCCGCTGGGGCGACGCCGCCCTCACCGGACGGCGCGCCGACACCGCTGCCGCCACCCTGCTCCGCGAGCACCCCTCGCTCGCCGGGCTCACCACGCTCTCCCTCATACTCGGCGGCGTCCTGCTGCTCGCCGTCGGCCTCCTGCGCAAGCGGTACGCGCTCACCGGCGCCGTCGCCGGCGCCCTCGTCACCTCCCTCGCACTGACGGGCCTCCTCCAGCGGTACGCGCCACGCCCGCGCCTCCTCGACACCGGCGGCGCCCTCCTCCAGAGCGGCTTCCCCAGCGCGCAGACCACCCTCGCCCTCGGCACCGCCTTCGGGCTCGCCCTCGTCGTCCCGTACCGGCTCCGCGGGCTCACCGTCCTCGCCGGCGCCCTCTGGGCCGGCGCCGTCGGCGCCTACACCGTCGCCGCGGGCGACCACCGCCCCGGCGACCTCATCGCCGCCACCCTCGTCGTCCTCGCGGTCTTCTGCGGCCTGGTCACCCTCCTCGCCCGCAAGGGCAGGATCCGCCCCGCCGCCCGAGGACCCCTCCCGCACGTCCTCCTCGCCACCGTCCCGCTCGCCGCCCTCGCCGCCGCGGGGCTCGCCGCCGGGTTCTGGCTCCTCGGCGACACCCTCGCCCTGCCCGCCACCGCCCCCTACGACCCGGCCGAGCTCCGGCTCGCCCACCGCTGTGGACAGGCCCTCGCCGCGGGCGTCACCGCCGCCGCCGGACTGCTCCTGCTCACCCTGCTCCGCCGCGTCGACGTGGACGGGGCCGCCGCCCCGTACCGCCTCGGCGGCCCCTTCGTGGAGGCCGCGGGAGCGCCGCGCGACGGCGAGGTCGTGGGGCCCTTTACGGAGGACCGCGATCACGAGATATCTTGATGTCGAGCAATCTCGCAGACGCAGACGTGGAGCGGAGCACCCGGTGACTGACTCGACCATCATCTACACCCACACTGACGAGGCGCCTGCCCTGGCGACGTACTCGTTCCTGCCCGTGATCCAGGCGTACGCCTCGCAGGCCGGTGTCACGGTCGAGACGCGTGACATCTCGCTCGCGGGCCGCATCATCGCCGTCTTCCCGGAGTACCTGGAGGAGGGCCAGCGCATCGCCGACGCCCTCGCGGAGCTCGGCGCGCTCGCCAGGACGCCCGGCGCCAACATCATCAAGCTGCCGAACGTCTCGGCGTCCATCCCGCAGCTGAAGGCCGCGATCGCCGAGCTCCAGGCGCAGGGCTACGCCCTCCCGGACTACCCGGACGACCCGCGGACGGACGAGGAAAAGGACGTCCGCGCCCGTTACGACAAGATCAAGGGCTCGGCCGTCAACCCGGTCCTGCGCGAAGGCAACTCCGACCGCCGCGCCCCCGCCTCGGTCAAGAACTACGCCAAGGCCCACCCCCACCGCATGGGCGCCTGGACCCCCGAGTCCAAGACGAACGTCGCCACGATGAGCGAGAACGACTTCGCCTCCACGGAGAAGTCCGCCGTCATCGCGCAGGACGACACCCTCCGCTTCGAGTTCACCGCCGCCGACGGCACCGTCTCCGAGCTCCGCGAGCCGCTGAAGGTCATCGCCGGCGAGGTCGTCGACGCCGCCGTCATGCGCGCCGCCGCGCTGCGCACCTTCCTCAGCGAGCAGGTCGCCCGCGCCAAGGCCGAGGGCGTGCTCTTCTCCGTGCACCTCAAGGCCACGATGATGAAGGTCTCCGACCCGATCGTCTTCGGCCACGTCGTCCGCGCCTTCTTCCCGGCGACCTTCGCCAAGTACGGCGAGGTCATCGCCGGCGCCGGTCTCACCCCGAACGACGGCCTCGGCGGCGTCCTCAAGGGCCTGGAGTCCCTCCCGCACGGTCTCGGCGAGGAGATCAAGGCGTCCTTCGACGCCGAGCTCGCCGCCGGCCCCGCTCTCGCGATGGTCGACTCCGACAAGGGCATCACCAACCTGCACGTGCCGTCCGACGTCATCGTCGACGCCTCGATGCCGGCCATGATCCGCACCTCCGGCCACATGTGGGGCCCGGACGGCCAGGAGGCCGACACCCTCGCGGTCCTCCCGGACCACAGCTACTCGGGCGTCTACCAGGTCGTCCTCGACGACTGCCGCGCCCACGGCGCCTTCGACCCGTCGACCATGGGCTCCGTCCCGAACGTCGGCCTGATGGCGCAGAAGGCCGAGGAGTACGGCTCCCACGACAAGACCTTCGAGATCGCCGAGGCCGGCACCGTCCGCCTCGTCGACTCCGCGGGCAACGTCGTCCTGGAGCAGGACGTGGCCGAGGGCGACCTCTTCCGCGCCTGCCAGACCAAGGACCTGCCCATCCAGGACTGGGTCAAGCTCGCCGTCACCCGCGCCCGCGCCACCGGCTCCCCGGCCGTCTTCTGGCTGGACGAGAACCGCGGCCACGACGCCCGGATCATCGCCAAGGTCGAGCAGTACCTGCCGGAGCACGACACCGAGGGCCTGGACATCCGGATCATGTCCCCGGTCGAGGCCACCAAGTTCTCCCTGGAGCGCATCCGCCGCGGCGAGGACACCATCTCGGTCACCGGCAACGTCCTCCGCGACTACCTGACCGACCTCTTCCCGATCCTGGAGCTGGGCACCAGCGCCAAGATGCTGTCGGTCGTCCCGCTGATGGCGGGCGGCGGCCTCTTCGAGACCGGCGCCGGCGGCTCCGCCCCGAAGCACGTCCAGCAGCTCGTCAAGGAGAACTACCTCCGCTGGGACAGCCTCGGCGAGTTCTTCGCCCTGGCCGCCAGCTTCGAGCACCTCGCGACGACCACGGGCAACACCCGCGCCCAGGTCCTCGCCGACACGCTGGACCGCGCCACCGGAACCTTCCTCAACGAGGACAAGTCGCCGACCCGTCGCCTCGGCGGCATCGACAACCGCGGCAGCCACTTCTACCTCGGCCTCTACTGGGCCCAGGAGCTCGCCGCCCAGACCGAGGACGCGGAGCTGGCCAAGGCCTTCGCCCCGCTCGCCGAGACGCTGGCCGCCAACGAGCAGAAGATCGTCGAAGAGCTCGTCGCCGTCCAGGGCTCCCCGGCCGAGATCGGCGGCTACTACCAGCCCGACCCGGCCAAGGCCGAGGCCGTGATGCGCCCGTCCGCCACGCTGAACGAGGCCCTCGCCTCCCTCGCCTGATCCGGCGCGCGGCCCGCGAGGGCCGCGACACCGACACGGACCGCTCCGGCGGACCCCGCGTACCGCCCCGGCCGGAACGATTCCGGCCGGGGCGGTCCCATCGGTGGCGCATCCGCCGTCCGGGTGTGAACCTGGATGGATGAGCTGGGCATCTTGGACGACCGCCGGTGTCTACACCGGGCGAGGTGGGGTGCTGACCGACGAGGCCGGTGTCGTCACGGGCGATCTGACCGTGCACACGACCTGGGCCGAGCGCGAGGCACGCGTGGCCGTGCAGTACAGCGGCGCATCCGACTGGTTCACCATGTCGGGTAGTCCCGTTCCGTGCGCGACGGAGGAGGAGAGCCGGGATCTCCACGAAGCGGTCGTGGAGGCCGTCCGGGAGGGAAACGGGGCCACGGTCCCGTCACTGCCCGGGGCATCGCTGTAGACCCTGCCCGGCGGATCACGACCGGGCGCGAAGAGAAGTGTTATCCCTCCCGCTCCCACGGGTCTCCGAACGACGGGGGACTCGGATCACGGATGAGGGAGCAGACCCATGCACAGCGACGAGCGCCGCACCACCGCCCTGGTGGAGGCGGCCCGGGCCGGTGACGCGCACGCCAGGGACGAACTGGTACGCGCGTACCTGCCCCTCGTCCACAACGTCGTCGGCCGCGCCCTCGACGGCCACGCCGACACCGACGACATCGTCCAGGAGACGATGGTCCGCGCCCTCGCCGGGCTCGCCGGCCTCCGCGATCCGGCCCGCTTCCGCTCCTGGCTGATAGCCATCGCCATGAACGGCATACGGCGCCGCTGGCGCGATAGCCGGCAGGCCCCCGTGCCCGGCCTCGACCGGGCCGCCGACCTCGCCGACCCGGCCGGCGACTTCACCGAGCTCACCATCCTGCGCCTCCGGCTCTCCGGGCAGCGCCGCGAGGTGGCCCGCGCCACCCGCTGGCTCGACGACGAGGACCGCGAACTCCTCTCCCTGTGGTGGCTGGAGGCCGCCGGAGAACTGACCCGCGCCGAACTCGCCGAAGGCCTCGGCGTCTCCCCGCAGCACGCCGCCGTCCGGGTCCAGCGGATGAAGGAACGCCTGGAGACCGGCCGCGTCGTGGTCCGCGCCCTCGACGCCGACCCGTCGTGCCCCGGGCTCACGGACTCCCTCACCGCCTGGGACGGCCACCCCTCGTCCCTCTGGCGCAAACGGATCGCCCGCCACCTGCGCACCTGCGCCGCCTGTACGGGCCGGGTGACCGGAAGCCGCGCCCTCGCCCCCGTCGAAGGCCTGCTCGTCGGCATCGGCCTCGTACCGCCGCTGGCGACGGCCGCCGCCGCCCGGCACGGCGCGGAACCCTTGTCGGCCGAGCCCGTGGGCCGGTGGACGCCGATACGGCGCGCCTGCCTCGCGGGAGCCGCGACCGTCGCCGTCCTCGGCGCGCTCGCCGTGCTCGTACCGAGGCAGGCGGAGGTACGGGTGACACCCGACCGGCCCCACGCCGCCTCCCCGGTTCCCGCGCCCCCGACCACCCCGGCGCCGTCAGCCACCAAGGCGGCGACCGTCGCCGCCCCGGCCCCCACGACCCGCACCCCGGCACCTCGCCGCACCACCCCCGCCGCGCCCGCGCCCACGGCGGAGGAGAGGGTGACAGGGAGGGTCAACAAGCTGCGGGCGGCGGCGGGTTGCGCCCCGCTGCGGACCGATCCGCGACTGGTCGCGGCGGCCCGGGAGTACGCGCGCGACATGGCCGCGCGCGGCTACTACGGGCACAGCGGTCCGGAGGGCGACTTCGCGGACGCGCGGATCACCGCAGCCGGGTACGACTGGAGCGCCTGGGCCGAGAACCTGGCCCGGGGGACGGCGGACCCGGCGGCCGTCGTCGACGGCTGGATGGACGGGGCGATGCACGAGGAGAACATGCTGGACTGCCGGTACCGGGACACCGGTGTGGCGTCGGCGCCCGGTCCCGGCGGCACGATCTGGGTGCAGAAACTGGCGGCACCCGCCTCCTGAACTCCCGGCGGAGGCGGGGCTTGCCCGGTCAGCCCTTGGCGCCGAAGTTCTGCACCCACCAAGGGCCGTCGGCGGTGAGGGTCACTCCGACGCCGATGTCCTTGAAGGAGCAGTTGAGGATGTTCTCGCGGTGTCCAGGGCTGTCCATCCAGTCGTCCATCGCCTGGGCCGGGGTCTTCGGGCCGCGATGGATGTTCTCCCCCCACGTCGACCACGCGTATCCGGCGCCGGTCATCCGGTCGCCGGCGTCGCGGCCCTCCGGGCTGTCGTGCTCGTAGTAGTCGCGCGCGGCCATGTCGTCGGCGTGACCCTGGGCGGCCGTCCGCAGGCGGGTTTCCGTGCGGAGCAGACCGCAGCCGGCTCTCTCCCGCTCGGCATTGGCGAGGGCGACGACCTGCCGGACGTACTCCGAGACCTGCCCGCCGGCGGCCTCGCCATCCGTCCCGCTGCCGGTCCCGGCACCGGTTTCGGCTCCCGTACCGGCCTCGGCTCCGGCGCCGGTGGCTACGCCCGGCTGCCGCGCCCGGTCGGCGGCGCGGTCGGTCCGCCGCTCCGGCGTGGGCGCGGCCGCCTCCGCGCCCGGGAGGGAGGGGGGTGCGGCGGCGACCGGAGGACCGGCTGCCGGGGCGGGGGAGGCCACGTACACCCCGGCCGCCACCGTCAGGACCAAGGACGCGGCCCCGGCGGCCGTGACGGCGGCCCGGAAGCCCGGACGCCGAGGAGCGCCGCGCCGCCGCGACCCGCGTCCCTTCCGGTGCCGCCCGCCGTCCCGCACGGGGTGATCTAGGCCCACGACGTGCTCGTCGTGTGCGAGGTGCTCGGCGGGTTCGGGGTGTTGAGCGTCCTCGGGGCATCCGGGGCATCCGGGGCATCCGGGGCATCCGGGGCGTCCGGGGACTCCGGTGTGTTCGGGGACTCCGGTATGTTCGGTGTGTTCGGTGTGTTCGGTGTGTTCGGTGTGTTCAGGGTTGTCGGGGTGACCGGGATGGCCGTGGTGCCGCATGGAGCTCCGCTCTCTCGCCGAGGTCGCCGGACGGTCCGGCGCTGGAGAGAGCGACCGGGACGACGGCGATAACCCTTTCCGGCCCCGGCCATCCCGACACTCCTCGTCAACCCGACGCGTCAACGCACGTCAGAGCCTTTCAGCCTTGCGGGATCACCGCCACCGGGCACGGCGCGAGATGGAGCGCCGCGTGCGCCACGGACCCGATGCGCTGCCCCAGGGCGCCGCGTTTGGCCCGCCGCCCGACCACCAGGAGCTGGGCGGCCCCCGAGGCGGAGAGCAGCACCTGCCCCGCGCTGCCCAGTTCGACGTGCTCCGTGACCGGAACCTCGGGGAACCGCTCCCGCCAGGGCGCCAACGCCTCGCGCAGCGCCTTCTCCTCGTACGGGACGAGACCGCCGGCCTCGTCGGCGAGCCGCATCGACGCCGGGCTGTACGCGTAGAGGGGCGGCAGACTCCAGGCGCGGACGGCCCGCACCGAGGCCCCGCGCGCGGCGGCCGTCTCGAAGGCGAAGCCGAGCGTCGCGGCGCTGTCCTCGGGGCCGCCGAGCTGGCCGACGAGGACGTCGCCGACCGGCGGTTCGGCGGGCTCGCCGTCGCGGGACCTGACGGCGACCACGGGGCGGCCGGCGGCGGCGATGATCTGCTGCCCGTACGAGCCGAGCAGGAAGCCTGTCACGGCGCCGTGGCCGCGCGAGCCGATGACGAGCATCTCGGCCCGCGGCTCGGTGCCGAGCAGCGCCGCGACCGGGGTGTCGTGGAGCACCTCGGCGGAGAGGGTGACGTCCGGGTGGCGGCGCGCGACCGTCGCCTCGGCCGCGCGCAGCACCTCGTCGGCGGCCCGCTCCTGGGCCGCGCGGTCCTGGGCCAGCGGGATGTCGAGGGGCTCCCAGCGCCACGCGTGGGCGAGCCGTAGCGGGAGCCCGCGGTGGAGCGCCTCGCGCGCGGCCCAGTCGGCCGCGGCGAGACTCTCCGGGGAACCGTCCACTCCTGCGACGATCTCACGACTCATCGGGCTGCCTCCGTCGGTAGCGTGCCGGGCCCGCCGGGCGGCCGGCCCTTCTCCGTCCAGCTTGGGCCCATCGGCAGCCCGGGGAGAGGCACGGACGTCCCGACATGCCGGACCGTCCGTCCCTTCCGGCGAGCCGTCAGGCCGGCAGGGTGAGTCGCGCGTGGGTGCCGTTGAGGTAGTGGTCGCCGATGTCGCGGAGCCGGTGGGAGGGCTGTGTATGGGCGGTGAGCGCACGGGCGTTGCGCCAGAAGCGGTCGAACCCCGGCCCCCCCGGACTGGGCGTCGGCGCCCTCGGCCCCGTCGACGAGCTCGAGGACACGGGGCGTGATGCGGACGGCGGCCCGGCCCGTGACCGCCTCGGCGGCCGGTGCCGGGACGGCGCGTATCGCGGTTCTCCGTACCGACTTCCTCGGCGCACTCACGTCACCTCACCCGATTCCCCATATCCCCACTGAAATACTAGGGATAGTGGCAGAGGCGGTCGCCCGGACCCAAGGGGTGTCCGAAAGATGGACATGGGCGTCTTGATCAGTGAGGCGACGTCACATCGACGCCGATCGTGCGGAGTTGGCTTGGTCGAGAACTGGCCGGGTGGCAGCTTTCCGGACACCCCGTCAGGGGTTGGTCCAGGCCTCCGGTTCCGCCGCGAGCGCGGTGATCCCGGCCGGCAGCTCCGCCGCCGCCACCTCCGCGAGGGAGACCCCGAGCACCTCGCGCACGCTGGCGCGCAGCGCGATCCACAGCGGGAGCAGCGACTCGGCGGGCCCCGTGTACGCCAGGTCCGGGGGCCGCTCCCCGCGTACGGAGACCAGGGGGCCCTCCACGCACCGGATGACGTCCGCGACCGAGATCGACTCGGCCGGCGCGGCCAGCCAGTAGCCGCCGTTGCCGCCGCGCCGGCTCTGGACGAGGCCGCCCTTGCGCATGTCGCCGAGGATGCCCTCCAGGAACTTGTGCGAGATCCCCTCGACTTCGGCGATCGCCTCGGCCTTCAGCGGCCCCGTGTCCTGGGCGGCGGCGAGCTGGAGGGCGGCCCGCACCGCGTAGTCGGCCCTGGCTGAAATGCGCATGCGCGCATTATTCCGCACCGGCGTGGAGGTGGCGCGTCCCGCACCCTTGACGCGGTCCCGGCTGTCTGAGCATCGCCCTCATCCACGGCCTGCTCGGCCTCGACGACACGCTCCCGCTGACCGTGCTCCCCGCGACTCCGGACACGCCCGACGGCGGGTACGCCGCACTCCGCCCGCTGTACGACGCGCGCGCCCACCTGTACGAGGGGCCGGCCGTCGCACCCGTCCTGAGCGACGGGTGGACCGGGCGGATCGCCAGCACCCATGTGCCCGACACCCTGCGGGACCTCGCCCTGCGCTTCCGCGGCGACGGCCCCGACCTGCTGCCCGAGGAGCACCGGGGTGAGATCGAGGCGATCGCCGACCTGTGCGAGCGGAGCGTCAACCGGGCCGCCCAGCGAGCCGGTGAACTCGGCCTCGACCGCGACGCCGCCCACCACGACCCGCTCGGCGTCCTCTTCGCGGCCCTCGGCCCCCTGGAGCGGCGCCTGTCCGGCCGTACGTACGTTCTCGGCGACGGCCCGACCGCCGCCGACGTGCAGGTCTGGGTCACCCTCGTCCAGCTCGAAACCGTCCACCGCTGGCATCTGGACGCGGCCGCTATGGACCGCGTCGCCGCACACCCCGCGCTCTGGGACTACGCCCAGCGCCTCGCCACCCGCCCCGAGTTCGCCCGTCACCTCGACATCGACGCCGTACTGCGCCGCCACCGCGCCCACTGCCGCGGCCACGAGGCCGCGGTCGCCGGGATACGGCTCGTCGACTGGGCGGGCGGCACGGACTGACGGTGAGGAGCGGGGCGGACGGCCCGCGCGGGTGCGGGTGCCGGTGCCACGGACCGACGACCGGCGCGGGCACCGCCACGCGTCGGCGGCGGAGACGCCCCGCCCGTCAGCCGACGCGATGCCCCACCAGCGGGGCCGCGTCGTCGCCCGCGCCGGCACGGACCCCGCGGAGGAACGCCTCCACGGCCTCCAGCGAGCTGGCCGCCGGCTCCCAGTCCAGTTCCCGCCGGGCCCGCTCGGTCGTGAGCAGCGGAATCTGCCGCACCGCGTCGAAGAGCCCGGGGGAGGCCGGGACGAGCCGCAGCCGCCAGGCCGCCGACAGCGCGCCGCGTACCGCCCCTGCCGGGACCTTCACCGGCCGGGCGTGCAGCAGTCGGCCGAGGACGTCCGCGTCGAGCACCGGTTCCGCGGCGAGGTTGAACGCGCCCCGGACGTCCCGGAGAAGCGCCCTTCGGTAGGCGTCCGCGGCGTCCTCGGTGTGCATGACCTGGAAGCGGAGCCCCTCGAACTCCGGCAGCAGCGGCAGCAGTTCCGGCCGCATCAGCTGGCCTGGGAAGAAGCGCCCCGCGAAGATCCGCCGCTGCTCGCTCGCCGACTCCTCCTTGAGGAGGAAGGCCGGGCGCATCCGGACCACCCGGATCAGTGGATGGTCGCGCTCGAAGGTGTCGAGGACCCGTTCCAGATACGCCTTCTCCCGGGTATACGCGGCGTCGGGCCAGCCGTGCGTCGGCCAGGCCTCGGACACCGGGGCACCGCCCTTCGGGCCGGGGGAGTACGCCCCCACCGAGGAGGCGTGCACGAGCACCGGCACCCGGGCCGCCGCGACCGCGTCGAAGACGCGCACCGAGCCCAGGACGTTGGTCCGCCAGGTCTTCACCGGATCGTGTGTCGGGCCGAACCGCCAGGCCAGGTGGACGACCGCGTCCGCGACCGCCACGTGCTGGGCGAGCAGTGGCTCGTCCCCGTCCCGGGAGAGATCGACCTCCGCCCACTCGACGCCGGGCAGCTCGAGGTCCGGTCTCCGCCGGGCGAGCCCGAGGACGGAGCCGACCCGCGGCTCGCGGGCCAGCGCCCGCACCAGGCTCGTACCGACATTGCCGGTGGCGCCGGTGACGACCACCCTCAGCTGTGTGCTCGCGTTCATGTCTCCGACACTCCGCCATGGGCGGGCGAAGCGCACTCCGGGACCGGCCCCGTCACGCAGCGTGTCCGCGCGGGTCGCGAGGGTGGTCGACGACCGGCAGGATGGAGCGACTCGGGAGCCAAAGACAAGGAGGACGCGATGCTGTTGCCCGACACGAACACGGTCGACCGGCTGCTCCGGCACTACCGCACCCAGGAGCGGTCCGTGCTCGCCAGGCCGTGCGACCTGTCGGCTCGCCGGAGCTTCGAGGACACCGCGTACACCCTCTGTGTGCTGATGGGAGAGCGGACGGTCCACGAGGCGGTCCGCGCGGCCGAGCGGTACGTGTCCCAGGGGCGGCCCGCGGAGGCCCTTAAAGGGCTGACGGGCTCCTGACGCCGAGGTCCGGCCCGCGGGGGCCGTGCGTCGGAGCCCAGCTGGTCGTAGGCCGGTCCGCCGACGCCCGGTCCGCGGGAGCCCAGCCCGTCGGAGTCCGGTCCGTCCGAGCGCAGCCCGTCCGGGACCGGTCGGCCCGTCCGATTCCGGTCAGGAATCGAGAAGCGCGGCCATCGGTCCCCGGCTAGCGTGACGGTCGTGGGCATCGCGGATTCCCGGGTGTCGCGGGCGACGCGATGGGATGATCACGAGAACCACGCGATCACGACGCGACCCCGTCCGACAGAGGAGAAACGATGAGTCAGGCCCCCAGGACGGGCAAGAAGCCGGCCGTGCCGCACGCCGCCGACCAGCACGACACCATCCGTGTGCTCGGCGCGCGCGAGAACAACCTCAAGGACATCAGCATCGAGATCCCGAAGCGCCGGCTCACGGTCTTCACGGGCGTCTCCGGCTCCGGCAAGAGCTCCCTGGTGTTCGACACGATCGCCGCGGAGTCCCAGCGGCTGATCAACGAGACCTACAGCGCCTTCGTGCAGGGCTTCATGCCGACCCTCGCGCGGCCGGAGGTCGACGTCCTCGAAGGACTGACGACCGCGATCATCGTCGACCAGCAGCGGATGGGCGCCGACCCGCGCTCCACCGTCGGCACCGCCACCGACGCCAACGCGATGCTGCGCATCCTCTTCAGCCGCCTCGGGAAGCCCCACATCGGCCCGCCCAGCGCCTACGCCTTCAACGTCCCCTCCGTCCGGGCGAGCGGCGCTATCACCGTGGAGCGCGGGAACAAGAAGGCCGTGCGGGCGAGCTTCGAGCGCACCGGCGGCATGTGCACGCGCTGCGAGGGCCGCGGCACCGTGTCCGACATCGACCTCACCCAGCTCTACGACGACTCCAAGTCGCTCGACGAGGGCGCGCTCACCATCCCCGGCTACACCCCGGGCGGCTGGAACTACCGCCTCTACAGCGAGTCGGGCCTGGTCGACCCGGCGAAGCCGCTCCGCAAGTACACGAAGAAGGAACTGCAGGCCTTCCTCCACCACGAGCCGACCCGCATGAAGATCGCGGGCATCAACATGACCTACGAGGGGCTGATCCCGCGGATCCAGAAGTCCTTCCTGGCCAAGGACAAGGAGGGCATGCAGCCGCACATCCGGGCGTTCGTCGACCGGGCGGTCACCTTCACCACGTGCCCGGAGTGCGACGGGACCCGGCTCAGCGAAGGGGCCCGGGCGTCGAAGATCAGGAAGGTCAGCATCGCCGACGCCTGCGCCATGCAGATCAGCGACCTGGCCGAGTGGGTCCGCGGACTCGACGAGCCCTCGGTGGCTCCGCTGCTCACCGCGCTGCGGGACACCCTCGACTCCTTCGTCGAGATCGGCCTCGGCTACCTCTCCCTCGACCGGCCCGCGGGCACGCTGTCGGGCGGCGAGGCGCAGCGCGTCAAGATGATCCGGCACCTCGGCTCGTCCCTGACGGACGTCACGTACGTCTTCGACGAACCGACCATCGGCCTGCACCCCCACGACATCCAGCGCATGAACGACCTGCTGCTCCGCCTCCGCGACAAGGGCAACACGGTGCTCGTCGTGGAGCACAAGCCGGAGACGATCGCGATCGCCGACCACGTCGTCGACCTCGGCCCCGGCGCCGGTACGGGAGGCGGCACGGTCTGCTTCGAGGGCACCGTCGAGGAGTTGAGGGCGGGCGACACCATCACCGGCCGGCACTTCGACGACCGGTCCTCCGTCAAGGAGACGGTACGGACGCCCACCGGCACGCTCGAGATCCGCGGCGCGTCGGCCCACAACCTCCGCGACGTCGACGTCGACATCCCGCTCGGCGTGCTCGCCGTCATCACCGGAGTCGCCGGCTCCGGCAAGAGCTCGCTCGTGCACGGCTCCATCCCGCCCGGCGAGGACGTCATCTCCGTCGACCAGGGCGCCATCCGCGGCTCGCGGCGGAGCAACCCGGCGACGTACACCGGGCTGCTCGAACCGATCCGCAAGGCGTTCGCCAAGGCCAACGACGTGAAGCCGGCGCTGTTCAGCGCCAACTCCGAGGGCGCCTGCCCGACCTGCAACGGCGCGGGCGTCGTCTTCACCGACCTGGGGATGATGGCCGGGGTCGCGAGTACCTGCGAGGAGTGCGAGGGCCGGCGCTTCCAGGCCTCGGTCCTGGAGTACCACCTCGGCGGCAAGGACATCAGCGAGGTGCTCGCGATGTCGGTGACCGAGGCGGAGGAGTTCTTCGGCGCCGGTGAGGCACGCACCCCGGCCGCGCACAAGATCCTGGAGCGACTCGCGGACGTCGGCCTCGGCTACCTCAGCCTCGGCCAGCCGCTCACCACCCTCTCCGGCGGCGAGCGGCAACGCCTCAAGCTCGCCACGCACATGGCCGACAAGGGCGGCATCTACGTCCTCGACGAGCCGACCACCGGCCTTCACCTCGCCGACGTCGAACAGCTCCTCGGCCTGCTCGACCGGCTCGTCGACTCCGGGAAGTCGGTCATCGTCGTCGAGCACCACCAGGCGGTCATGGCCCACGCCGACTGGATCATCGACCTCGGCCCCGGCGCCGGCCACGACGGCGGCACGATCGTCTTCGAGGGCACCCCCGCGAAGCTCGTCGCCGACCGCTCCACCCTCACCGGCGAACACCTCGCGGCCTACGTGGGAGCCTGACGGTACGTACGTCCCAGGGGGTGCCCGGTGGATCAAAGGGCACCCCCCACGGCAGCCGGACCGTGCGGCGCCCATCGGACCGTCGCCGACACGACGGTCCGATGTCTCCAGTGGCGCCGCACGACCGGCGGTCCTGATCCCCCGGTGGCGGTGTGACACGGTCAGGCCCTGCGGGCCGCCCGGCGTCGCCGGCCCCACAGCGCGAGCGCCGCCGCGCAGGCGGATCCCACCAGGGTCAGGGGAAGTCCGGCCGACGGGCCAGTGGAACCGTCCTCGCTCGCGGAGTCGTCGTGGGCCGCGGCCATCGCCTCCGCCCCGGCGCGCGGCGCTGCACCGGCCGCGACGGAGACGGACTCCTCCGCGCCGTCACCGCCACCGCCCTCGTCGCCGCGACCGGCACCGTCCCTGCCACTGCCACTGCCACTGCCACCGCCGCCGACACCGCTGCCGCTGCCGCTGCCGTCACGCGCGGACGACACCGCCCGGGTGCCCGCGTCGGCCGCCGCCTTCGTCCGGCCCGGCAGCAGCGAGCCCACCGGCTGCACCCGCCCCGCGGCCTCGAAGCCCCAGTCGAGCAGCTCGCGCGTCTCCTCGTAGACGGAGAGACCGCCGCCCGCCTGCGGATTCATCACCGAGACGACGAGGGTCCGGCCGCCCCGGCGCGCGGCGGAGATCAGCGTGTTGCCCGCGTTCGTCGTGTAGCCGTTCTTGATCCCGAGGAGCCCCGGGTAGCGGGCCACGCCGTCCGCTCCCGTGAGGAGACGGTTGGTGTTGGCGATGCCGTACGACCAGGAACCCGCGGGGAAGTCCGCGTACGGCGTCGAGCAGTAGCGGGTGAAGGCGGGATCCTGGAGCCCGGCCCGCCCGAAGACCGCGAGGTCGAACGCCGACGACACCTGCCCGGGCGCGTCGTACCCGTCCGGGGACACCACATGGGTGTCCCGGGCCCCGAGGGACTCGGCCTTCTCCTGCATCTGCTCGGACATCGACTTCCAGCCGCCGTTCATCGCGGCGAGGACGTGCACGGCGTCGTTCCCTGAGCTGAGGAAGACCCCGTTCCACAGGTCCGAGACCTTGTACGTGTACCCCTCCTTCACCCCGACCAGGCTGCTGCCCGCCCCGATCCCGGTCAGCTCGGAATCGGCCACGGTGTGCTGCTCGGACGGGTCGTTGTGGGGGAGCGCGGTGAGCGCGAAGAGCGCCTTGAGGGTGCTGGCCGGCGGCAGTTTCCGGTGGGCGTTCCGCGCGGCGAGGACCTCGCCCGATGACGCGTCCGCCACCACCCACGACAGCGCGGAGACCGAGGGCACGGCGGGCGCGCCCGGCAGCCGCTGCACCTGCGTGCCGTGCCGGTCGAGCCGCGCCGGGTCGACGAACCGCCGCACGGGCGGAGTCGGCTCCTCCAGGGAGGAGCCGGAGGCGGGGGAGCCGGGGGAGAAGGGAGGAGCGGGGGACGCCGTCGCCGCCGGAGCGGGCAGCACGAACAGCAGCGCCGCGGTACCGGCGGCAGCATGACGGACAGCTGACGTGACGATCATTCAGCCACCGTAGGGAGGAGGCGCGGACCGCGCAGATCGGAGTGCGCCGACCGGCGTAGCAGGTCCGGCGTACGGCGGCGCGTCGTGCGCCCGCCCGGGGGAGGGAGGGACCGCTCGGGCACCCGCACCTGTTGTCGGTGACACAGGGCATGCTGGTGACGTGCCCTCACACCCGAACCAGAACAACGCCGTTCCGACCGAAGGCGCCGGAGCGCGCCCGACCGGAGCGTCCCCAGCCGGAGCGCCCCCGACCGGTGCGCCTGCCAACGGCGTGTCCCCGGCCGGTGCGCCCCCGGCGGGCGTGCGCGCGGCCGGCATGCCTCCGGCTGGTGCGAGGCCGGCCGGTACGCCTCCGGCTGGTGCGTCTTCCGTCGGTGCGCCTCCGGTCGGTGCGCCTCCCGCGGTTGCGTCCCCGCCGCGAGTGCTTCCCGCCGGCGACACGGCGTCCCGCTCCGTGCCCGGTCCTTCGCGAGCGCCGGGCGGCCCGGTTGGCGGTCCCTTCGGCGCGCCCGCGTTCCGGTCCGAGCGGCAGCCGCGTACCGCCCCCGCCGGGCACATGATCGTCTGCGGGGACGACGCCCTCGCCCACCGCCTCGCCGGCGAGCTGCACAAGATCTACGGCGAGCGGGTCACCCTCCTCGTACCGGTACGGCCCGACGTCCCGCGCACCCCGGAGGCCCGCACCGGCCGGGCGATCGCCCTCTTCGGCCGCGTCACCGCCGCCGTCGCCCGCACCACGGCGGCGGCCGGGGCGACGGCGACGGGCGGGACCACGGGACCGGGCCCGGCCACCGGAGCGACCGGGGACGATCCGGACGGCGGCGAGCCGACCGGCAGCCTGCGGGTCGTCGAGTCCGCGGAGGCCGACGACCGGGCCCTGACGGACGCCGGAGTCGAGCGCGCCGCAGCGCTCGCCCTCGTCCACGAGGACGACGAGACCAACATCCGGGCCGCGCTCACCGCCCGCCGCCTCAACCCCCGGCTGCGCCTGGTCATCCGGCTCTACAACCGCAAGCTCGGCCAGCACCTCGAAACCCTCCTCGACCAGGCCGCGGCCGTAGCCGAGCCCGGACTCGACCCCGCGAAGCTCGATGCCGCCACCACCGTCCTCTCGGACGTCGACACGGCGGCCCCCGGCCTTGCCGCGGCGGCGGTCACGGGCACCAGCAAGGTCGTCCAGGCGGGCGGGCTCCTGCTGCACGCCGTCGAGCGTACGCCGCCCGAGGGGGAGGCCCCCGACCCCGGCCGGTGCACCCTCGCGCTGCTCTCCGCCACCGCCCGCGACCCGGCGGGCTGCGAGGGCTCCGAGCGCAGCGGTGACGAGGGTCCGCGCCTCCTGCCGGACGACCGTACGGTGGCGGCCGCCACGGGCAGGGTCGCCGTCAGCCTCGAAGCGGTCACCGCGGCGGCCCCGGCCCTCTCGTCCGGCCGGTTCGGCGGCACCGGACTGCCCGTGGCCTCGCTCTTCTCCCGGCGTCTGCGCTGGTCCCTCGGCGGCGCGGCCGCCGCCGTCCTCGCCCTGGCCCTGGCCTCGACCTTCACCACCGGCGACCACCCCCTGCACGCCGCCTATCTGACGCTCCTCGACATCTTCGCCATCGGCGACCCCGCCATCGGCGAGGCGACCAGCCGTCAGGTCCTGCAGATCCTCGCCGGGTTCGTCGGCCTGCTCCTGCTGCCGGTGATCGTCGCCGCGCTCCTCGAAGGCCTCGGTACCTTCCGTACGGCGACCACCCTGCGCCGCCCGCCCCGAGGCCTCCACGGCCACGTGGTCCTCCTCGGCCTGGGCAAGGTCGGCACCCGGGTCCTCGCCCGGCTCCGCCGGATGGACATCCCCGTCGTGTGCGTCGAGTCCGATCCGGAGGCGCGCGGCGTCGCCGTCGCCCGGCGGCTGCGCGTGCCCACCGTCATCGGTGACGTCACGGAGGAGGGCGTCCTGGAGGCCGCCCGCATCCACCGGGCCCACGCCCTCCTCGCCCTGACCAGCGTCGACATCACCAATCTGGAGGCCGCGCTCTCCGCCCGCTCCGTCGCCCCCGACCTGCGGGTCGTGCTCCGTCTGTACGACGACGACTTCTCCACCGCCGTCTACCGCACTCTGCGCACCGCCCACCCCGGGGCGCTCACCCGCAGCCGCAGCGTCTCCCATCTGGCCGCACCCGCCTTCGCAGGGGCCATGATGGGCCGCCAGATCCTGGGCGCCGTACCCGTCGAGCGACGGGTCCTGCTGTTCGCCGCCGTCGACGTCGCGGACCACCCGCTCCTGGAGGACCGTACGGTCGCCCAGGCCTTCGTGCCCGGAGCCTGGCGGGTCATCGCGCTCGACGGGAGCGCACCCGCGTACGGCGCCCCCTACGCCACCGGGGCCGCTGCCCGGGGCCAGGACTGGCGCCTCGCCCCGGAGCGTGTCCTCACCCCGGGGGACCGGGTGATCGTGGCCGCGACGCGCCGAGGTCTTGCAGAACTCCTCGGCCGCCGGGGCGCGACGGGCCGGCGCACCGCCGAAGCCCACGCCTCGGACAGCGTCACTCGATCCGAGGCGCGTTGAGCCGCCGGGTCGGCAGGGGGGAGTAGGCGACTGACGCCCGATCCGCTCGATCCGCCCGATCCGCCGGGGACAGGCCGAGGTCAAGAAGCCTCGTAGCACTGCTTGTTGCCGAACAGAGTCCCCGGTACGCCCGTTGCGTAGGATCCGACCACCCGAGCGCCGCACACGCCCACCCTCGTCGTCAGGAGTGCCCTCCGTGAACACCCCGCACAGCGCTGCCCCCGGCCGGCCGCCGCACCTCATGGACCCGGCCGGCGGTTGCCCGCACGCGGCCAACGCCCGGCTCCTCGCCGAGGGCGCCGTGACCCCCGTGGTCCTGCCCGGCGAGATCGAGGGCATGGCGGTCCTCGGCCACGACGCCCTCCGTGACTTCCTCTCGCACCCCGACGTCGCCAAGGGCGCCCAGCACTTCACCGCCCTCACCGAGGGCCGGATACCCGACGGCTGGCCGCTGCGCACCTTCGCCACCGTGCCTGGCATGACCACGGCGGACGGCGCCGACCACCGCCGGCTGCGCGCCCTGGTCAGCAGTGCCTTCACCGCGCGCCGGGTCGAAGAGCTCCGCCCGCGCGTCGAGGCCGTCACGGCGGGGCTCCTCGACGGACTCGCCGAGGCGGCCCGAACGGGCGGAGGCGTCGCCGACCTGCGCCGCCACTACGCGCTGCCGCTGCCTCTCGGGGTCATCTGCGAACTCCTCGGCGTCGACCCCGCCCACCAGGACCGGCTGCATCGCCTCTCCAGCCTCGTCGTGGCCACCGACACCGAGCCCGCGCAAGCCGTCGCCGCCAACCGCGAACTCGTCGAGCTCCTCGGCTCCATCGCCGCGGACAAGGCCCGCGAACCCGGCGACGACCTCACCAGCGCGCTCATCGCCGCCCGGGAAGAGGGCGGCGACCGGTTGAGTCAGCCCGAGCTGATCGGCACCCTGCTCCTGATGATCATCGCGGGCCACGAGACCACGCTGAACCTCGTCACCAACGCCGTACGGGCGCTCTGCGGCCACCGCGAGCAGCTCGCGCTCGTCCTCGAAGGCCGGGCCACGTGGGCGGACGTGGTCGAGGAGACCCTGCGCTGGGACAGTCCGGTGAGCTACTTCCCGTTCCGTTACCCCACCCGCGACCTCACGATCGACGGCACCCTCATCCCCCGGGGCACCCCGGTCCTCGCCGGCTACTCGGCGGCGGGCCGCGACGCGAAGGCTCACGGCCCGGACGCCGACCGCTTCGACATCACCCGCACCACGGCGGCGAAGCACCTCTCCCTCGTTATCTTCAGGAACTGTTGACTCTCTGGCACATGAGTTCTGAGTGCCAGTCATCACCTCCCTGAAAGGTATCTACTAGGTGTCTGGCACCTCTGGTACGTTCACTGCCATGCCCTCTCGGTACACGGCTGAACGCGCCATCTCGCCCCGCGATGAGTCCGTGTCGTGGGTGGTGATCTCTTCCGAGTACGAGCTGCACATGGAGGCGTGCGCCTTCCTTGCGAGCCTTCGGATGGCATCCCGGTCGATCAACACCGAGCGCACGTACGCCGGCCGCGTTGCTCTGTACCTGTCGTACTGCGCGGACCACGGTCTGGACTGGAGGAGGCCGGGCCTGCCGTGGCTGGCCCGGTTCCTTCACTGGATGGCGGACGAGCCGTTGCCACCCAAGGGGGCCAAGGCGCAGGCGGAACCGCGCTACCGGCAGCAGCAGACCGCCAACTCGATCATGACGACGGTCTGCGGGTTCTTGCAGTTCTGCAGCCAGCAGGGGTGGGTGACCCCCGAGACGGTCTCTCAGCTGTCCGAGCAGAAGTACCTGTCCTACCTGCCGCCAGGCTATGACGCGGGCGAGGACGGCCAGTTCCGTACGGTGCGGGCGAAGGCGATCAAGTTCTCGGTGGCCGTCGAGGGCTACGAATGGCTGAATGCCGAGCAGTTCGCGACTCTTGTCGGCCTCACGACCCGGGCCAGGGACCGGTTCCTGGTGGCCCTGCTGGGCGGCACGGGGATGCGGATCGGCGAGGCCCTGGGGCTGCGACGTGAGGACATGCACCTGTTGTCGAACTCGGCGGGGCTGGGCTGCCAGGTCGCCGGCCCACACGTCCACGTTCGGCGGCGGGTGAACTCTAACGGGGCTCTGGCCAAGGCCCGGATGCCCAGGTGGATCCCGGTGACGGACGAGTTGGTGACCCTCTACGCGGACTACGTGTTCGAGCGGGACGAGGTGGCTGAGGCTGCCGATGTCGACATGGTGTTCGTCAATCTGTTCCGGTCCCCCCTGGGACGGGCGATGACTTACCACAACGCGAAGGACTTGTTCGACCGGTTGGCGGGGAGGGCTGGATTCCCGGCTCGGCCGCACATGCTGCGGCACACCGCAGCGACCACATGGATCCGCAACAAGACGCCGCGGGACGTGGTGCAGAACCTGATGGGGCACGTCTCGCCGTCCTCGATGGAGCCGTACGTCCACGCCACGGATGAGGACAAGCGGGAGGCCGTGGAGCGGGTCGCAGCTATTCGGAAGGGCCAGGTGCAGGCGTGAGCGGGAACCTCGCGAAGGTCATCGATATATCCTCCGAGTCCGGCCCCGACTTGAAGACGTGGGAGGACTGGCTGCGGTCTCAGTTGATCGAGGACTGGCGGCAGGGTGAGTGGAACGCGGAGTCGATGCTGTTCACGGGCGATGTCGATAATCCGCGGACGGCCGGGTGGCTCTGCATCACCGAGGGTTGCACGGTCGTGCAGAAGGCCCGCGCCGGAAGGTGCACGGCTTGCGCGAACGCGTTCCGGGCGAGTGGGCTGAGCGAGGAGGAATTCAAGACCGTCTTCCGGCCGGCACCCAACCGCAGCTACACCGATGTGGATACGTGCTCGGTGGAACGGAACGGTGTCCGCTGTCCGCGTGAGTACCACAGCGTCGGGCTTTGCCGGAACCACAGCGTCCAGTGGATCAAGGCGAGCCGGGCTGCCGCTCGGCGGAGACCATTCGACGGGACACTGGAGGAGTGGATGCGCGATGTCGCCATCCCCTTCAAGGCCCGCTTGGACAAGTGCCAGGTACTGGCCTGCACGCTGGAGCAGATGGCGATCCACTCCGGCCTGTGCCGCGTTCATACCCGGCGCTGGCGGGAACACTGCGAGTCTGTCGATCACGACCCGGACCTGAGCGGCTGGATCGCGCACGAGACGCCGTACCTGTCCGCTCACCAGTTCTCCCTGGCCCCGCTGAGCAAGCTGGGGCGGCTGGAGGTGCTCTACGCCATTCAGCAGCGCGACCTGCGCAACCAGTACGTGGACCCGGGCTCTCTGCGCAGCGCCATCCAGCGGCTCACAGGAGTGCCCAGTCTGCTGGCAGGAGGGCCTGAGGTCTTCGAACCTTCCCGACCGACGGGCAGGAACGTCGAGGCATTGATCCGGGACATCGGCTGGACGATCAATCAGGGATACGACCAGCTCCGGGGTATCGAGCCCACAGACAAGCTGGTCTGGGACATGAAGGCGGTGGGCAATCCGACGACGTTCCGCAACGAAGGCCCGCGGAACCGCAGCGGCAGCGTGGACTTCTCAGTGATCAGGCAGCCCTGGCTGCGTGAGGCCGTCATGGAATGGGCACGCTCGACCCGTCCGGCCAGCGACCGGTTCCGCAGGCATGTGCTTGCCTGCACGGTCACCTCAAAGGTCCTGAGCCGACTGCCGGGTGGCGGGATGGATCCGACTGAACTCCGGTTCGCCGAGATGAATTTGGTCGTGGATGCTTTCCGTGACTTGCGCAAGGAGGACGGCGAACTCCAGACCAGCAGCAATCGCGGTGCTCAGCTGACCGCGCTGTTCACAGTGTTGGACTTCGGTCGCAGTGCGGGTCTCCTGGATGACCTGCACGGGACGTTCTCCCGGCACAGCGCGCACCGGATCGTGCGCGAGGAGTCGAACGAGGACGAGATCGGCAAGGCCATCCCGGAGTCGGTGATCCGCCAGCTGGACTCCCACCTTGAGGGGCTGGGCCGCGACTTCCCCTACCGCGGTTACTCGGCGGCCGACATCGAGGCAATGCTCCAGACCGTCTACCGGGTCATGCGGGACACCGGCCGACGCCCGCGTGAGGTAGCAAGCCTGAAGCGGGACTGTCTGGAGTTCGCGGACAAGGACTGCTTCCTGGTCTGGAACAACTACAAGAGCAAGCGGCACCGCCGACGTCTGCCGATCACCCGGGAGACCGCCGCTGATCTCCAGGCGTGGGCCAAGCGCCGAGAGAGCCTGGTCGCCGCGCCGGCACGAAGCGGCGCCTACCTCTTCCCGGCCATCTCCGAAACGAGCCGGTACCCGCACATGGAGTCGGGCGTCTTCTCCCGGGCACTGCGGCAGTGGGTCCAGTCGCTGGAGTCGATCCATTCGGAGGGCACGGGCCAGAACGGCCTCCCGGTCCCCTTCGACCGGGAGAAGATCTTTCCCTACGCGTTCCGGCACTCCTACGCTCAGCGGCACGCAGACGCCGGGGTTCCGATCGACGTGCTCAAAGAGCTCATGGATCACAAGAGTGCCAACACCACAGCACGGTACTACAAGGTTTCCCTCAAGCGGAAGCAGGAGGCCGTCAAGAAGATGCGGCTGCACGTCGTGGACCGCGAGGGCAACCCGGCCCCGATGGCGTCGAACAAGGCTTACGAGCTGCGGTCGGTAGCGGTGCCGTTCGGCGGATGCACCGAGCCGTCCAACGTCAAGGCCGGCGGACAGGCATGCCCTATCCGTTTCCAGTGCGCCGGCTGCGGCTTCTACCGTCCCGATCCGTCCTACCTGGCGTCGATCGAGGACCAGATCCGCGACCTGAAAGCGGACAAGGAGACCGCGCTGGCGATGGGCACAGCCGAGTACGTCATCCGCAATCTGCAGGACCAGATCGACTCGTTCAAGCAGGTCGCTGAGAACATGCGCAAGCAGATCGAGAAGCTGCCGGAGCAGGAGCGCGAGGAACTGATGGAGTCGGTGAAGGTCTTGAGGAAAACCAGGGCGGCCATGGGCCGCACCATGTTGCCCCTGACCGTGATCAACAACCAGGAGTCGAGCGCGTGACCGGCAAGCGCACCCCCAGCGAGGTCCTGGCTGCTTCTCGCCGCAAGGACAGCCGCGAGAAGCGGGCCAAGGTCCTCGCGGTCGTAAACGAAATGGCTGCCCGCGGCGAGACGGTCACCTTCGCGGGCGTTGCCAAGACCGCCAGGGTGTCGAACTGGCTGGTCTACGCGGAGGGGGTGCGCGAGCACATCGAAGCCGCCCGCAAGAAGCAGGAGGGCCAGCCCCGCAGGACGGCACGGGCGGGACATACGGCGAGTGCGGCGAGCCTACAGACGGACCTGGAGCTGTCACGGCAGCAAGTCACCGCCCTGCGGGCCGAGCGGGACCAGCTCAAGGCCGCTCTGCAGCGGCAGCTGGGACAGCAACTCGACCAGGTCGGCACCGCAGACCTCGTGGCACGGGTGGATGAGCTGACCCGCCAGAATGATGAACTGATGATCGAGACGACCCGGCTGCGGCAGGAGAAGACCGAGCTGGAAGACAGCCTGCGGGAGGCCGAGGAAGACCTTGCAGCAACCCGCTCCAGTCTGCGGCGGATGGTCCGAGCCGAGAACGTCGGCCCGGACCCGGCCTGAGGCTGAGGCCGATACACGGTTGGGCAGGCATCTCTGTACTTCTGCCCAAGAGGAAGAGAAGTACAGAGATGCGTGTGCCTCATTATTGCAGGCTGGCCGCAAGTCAGCCGAGCAGTGTCACCGCCCGCTTCGCCTTACGCATCCTGCTATCCGTGGAGGGGATTCCGCCTCTTGAGAGGTCGACCCACCCTTGCGGAGTTCGAATATGAAACTCCGAGACTCCACCAAACAGCAGCCGGCGATGTGACAGGCGAATGTCGCGATACAGCTCGCAAGCAAACCCGGAGACCATGTCGTCAACCTCTGCATTGCCAGCAGCAAAAGACTGACAGAAGGGGGGTTCACCCAAGTCCCCCCCCCAGCCGATAGAGAATCCCTCTTGCTGGCGGAGTCGCAGTCGCAGCGAGAATTCGGGATCCCAAGCCAGTGGCAGAACCACCTCAAGGTTCGACTCTCCAGGGAGTGCCGTTCCCAGATACCACATTGACTCTTGCTTGTTGATTGCCACCGGATCACGTTGGAGTAGGAACTCATCAATTCTGTCGATGAACTCTGCTTCGAGACGGGTCGGGGCTTCTCTCGCGTTCAGGTGCACATCGGTGCGCAGGTATGTCATAGCCACCTCTCAGAACAGGTGGAAGTGACGGTTTCTACCACGCCACCTCCATCCGAAACGGAATGTCGGCCTTCCCGCGAACTTGTTGTAACTCCAGCCCACCTTCAGGCGTCGTTCTGCATGGTTCCATCGCCCTGATTGCTGCCCACGAACGAAGTCCCCCTTAGCGCGACCATAGTTCCCCACGCTGGAGTTTCCGTATCGGTAGCTCATTCCACCGTATCGGCCCGATTGGAGAGCTCGACTTGCAAATCTCGCAGACTTAGCGAGCCGATACGCACGCCATGCAGTATAGGCGAATCGCGCCGCCATGAGGGGTTGAGCACCCGGTACGAACATCATCGCCGTTGAAGCGATCGCCCACTTGTTCTTCCACGCCCACCTACCAGCCTTTTTGAAGGCCTTGCGCCAACTCCAGCGACCGTCAAGGTCGTAGCAGTTGACTGGGTCGGCGGTGCAGTAGTCGTAGAAGTTGGCGTTCCCGCCGTAAAGTGGATCGATCGAGAGGAAGCGGCCGCTCTGCGGATTGTAGAGGCGGACACCCATGAGGGTGAGGCCGGTGAGGGTGTCACTGGATCGCTGTTTGCCGCCGAGCCAGTTGTAGCGGGTGGCCGGCTGCCCCGTGCGGGGGTTGCCATACTCGTCGTTGTCCAGCACCAGGGGGGCTTCGGTCTGGTCCAGCGGGAGCTGGAGGGCGACGTCGCCGTGGATGGAGGTCAGCTGGAGGACCGTGTTTCCGATGGCGCTGGTGATGGCAGCGAGGTCACCGGAGGCCGAGTCGACGTTGCGGCTGAGAGTGCCGTCGGTGGCGTCCTCGACGATCCAGCGGGGGTTGTCGCCGTCGCTGTCGTAGTGGTTGACCTTGGCCGCGGTCTGCGTCCAGGTGTCGTTCGTGTTGTCTTCGACAGTCCAGGAGCGGAGGCGATGGTTGGCGTCGAGCTGCCAGGTCTGGCGCTGTCCGTTCGCAGTCTGCTGGTGGACCAGATCGTTGACGTAGTAGCCGAGCTGGCTGCCAGGCAGTGCGGTGGTACGGCCGAAGCCGTCGTATACATAGCCGCTGTCGATGAGGCGGTCGGCACTGTCGTAAGTGTGGGTGGCGGTGGCGCCCCCGGTCGTCGGGCAGGCCGCTGCGCCGGCACCAATCGCGGTGGTCATGTCGGTGCGGTTGGTGCGCTGGTCGAAGCCGTAGGTCCGCTTGGTGCAGACGTCGCCGACCGTGTCGCTGACAGCAGTGAGGCGTCCGATGGCGTCGTAGGTGTAGTCCTGGCTGGACCACCCAGTGTGCTGAATGACCTGGCCATGGACGGATTCGTCAACGGTGTCTGAGTAGACGACCTGGCCGTCGGTGTCGCGGGTGTACACCCGCGACAACGGGGCTCCGGTGGTGTCCTCAGTGACGGTGAGGGTGTAGCCACCGGGGAGTTTCTCGGTGGCGACGGAGCCGTCAGCGTCGTAGGTGGCGTCAAACACGCCAGCGATCGAGTCGGTCGTCTTGGTAACCAGGCCGCGGGGCTCTGCGGTGGTGTCGTAGGTGTAGGTCACCGTGGACGGGACCGAGTCGCTGGTCTTAACTGGCCGGTCGAGCAGGTCGTACTCAGTCGTGGTCGTGCCGCCATCGGCGTCTGTGTACGAGATCTGGCGGCCCAGCACGTCGTAGACCCGCGTGATTGTTCCCCCTGTCGGGGAAACGGTTCGGACGGCCTGGCCAGTTGTGGCGTCGTATTCAGTCGCGGTATCAGGCACTGCCTGACCAAGTCCGCCTGTGATGGCACTAGCGGACAGTCGGCCTGCGCTGTCGTAGCTATTGGTGGTGGTGCGGGTGACAGCGCCCGAGGTCGCGGAGATCTTGGCCGGGTTGCCCCACCAGTCGTACTCGGTGTTGATGACTGGCAGCTGCGACGGGTTCGTGCCACCGCCGGTGATGACGCCGGCGGGCCCGGTGGAGCAGATCAAGTCGGCCCACTCAGGCCGCCCCTGGCAGGTACCGGTGCCGGTCGCGGTCCAGTAGGCGGTCACGCGGGTTCCGACGTCGGTACCAGTCGCGCCCGGCAGGAGCTGCTTGGTGACACGGCCCTGGGCGTCGTATTCAGTGGTCTCGGTGATGGCGAGACCGGTCGGGTCCTTGATCGTCTTGACGGGAAGGCCCTTGACCCAGTCGTAGACCGTCTGGTTCACGCGCGACTCGGCCATCAGGCTGGCGCCAAGAACCTGGGCACCAGTGGTGACCTTGGTGACCTGGTCCTCGACCTTGGCCGTGCCGTCGGTCGGGCGACCGGCGTCGTACTCGTTCACCGTCCAGGAACGTGCCACCGCCGACTCGCCCGTGCTGGTCAGCGTGACGCGGCGCAGAGGGCCGAGTTCCTGTTCCTCACGGGCGCCGCTGTTGTCGAACACCGATCGCGTGGAGAGCAGGTCGGCTCGGTCCTGAGCGGACAGGCCGATGATGCCAAGGTCGGTCAGGGTTGCCTGATCGACCGCGGTTCCGCCGAGGGCGAGGGCCCGGTTGCCAGCCGTGAGCTCGCGGATGGTATTGCCGTGGCGGTCGTACTCGGTGGTCGTGATGTTGCCGCCCGGGCCGGCGGAGTTCACCTCACGCCCCGAGGCGTTGGCGTAGGTGATCGAGGCTCGCCGGTAGTCGCCGACGGTGAGCTGATCACCGGAGTTCGCCGCCGGAACGGCATCAGCTGGGAAGACGGCGGTCGCGTCGGTCGGAGCGTCGGTCTGGCCCCACGCCTGCACATCCGCGGTGCCCAGCTTGTACGGAGCCTTGTCGCCGGTCAGCGGTACGTCGTAGACGATGCTCGTCGACGCAGTGCCCGACTCGACGTCCTTAGTGCCCTGCTGCAGACCGGAACGGCTGGTCTTCAGCAGCATGCCGTCGCCAGCAGTAGCCGTATTGCCAGCCTTGCCGTAGGCGAAGGTCCAGGGCAGCTGCCCGACGGGGGTGAGCAAGACGATCCGGCCTGCCATGTCATACGCGTACTGCGTCTTCAATGACGGTGTGATGAGCGGGTTGAACGTCTCACGCAGGCGGCCGGAGCCGTCGTAGAGGTACTTCTGCAGTGTCTTTGCGGTGGCCGTGGCGGCACCGGGCTCGGTCGACCAGGCCCGGATCTCCTTGACCTGGCCTGCGAAGTCACCGAAGGCAGTGTCGGTGCCTGTGGTGGCGGTCGCGTAGACGAATTCCAGTGCGCGACAGCCCTTCGTCGACGGCGTCGCCGTGCACGTCGTGGTCGGGGCCGCCGAGGTCGGGGCGATCACCAGCTTCGGACGGGCAAGCTTCTTGCTGTCGACAGTCACCGACTCGGAGATCACCGTGGTGGTCGACTGGGTCACACCATCCAGAGAGGTGCTGGTGACCTGCCAAAGCAGAGCGGACGCGTCCGGCTTGGTGAAGATAGTGAGAGTGCCCTCGGTGTCCTTAAGAGTGAACGAGCCGGTGAGCGAGCCGGTGAGTGTCATGCCCTCGGCGCCAGGCTCGACCTTCCACCCGCCACCTGTGGTGGCGGTGAAGCCGAGCTCGCCGCCTTCGGCGTCGACGATCGCGACCGAGGTCGCGGAGGTCTTCTTCAGATACGCCCAGTCCGATTCGGTGAGCTCGGCGACTGTTCCGGAGGTCCACTGCGGGCCGAAGATCGCGGCCTGGCTGTCCTGCTTAGCTCCGGCATCGGGGCGACGGGAAGTGGCCGTACGCGACACTGACAGGTCGAAGAATGCCGCATCGGTCGCAGAGAGGGTGTAGTCGCCAGTCAGCAGGTTCACCGAGCCCGGGCCAGCCTGCTCCGACGGCGCGGTGCCCGCGTTGCGGTCCACCGTAATCTCGTTTGCGGGCGAGTACACGGGCGTGGGGGAGATGCCATCGGTGAACTCGGCGCGGACCTCGATCGGGCCGTCCTCGGCGAGGCTGTCGGTGATGTTCCACGTGAGCCCGGCTGGCTTGCCGTTCGTCACCGCGACCGGCCACGCGGACACCGTCTCGGTGCCCTTGCGGACGTCGGCGAGGGGAACGTTCTTCCAGGTGTCGGTCTCGCCACGGCGGTACTGGTAGGTCACGCCGGTGTACGAGGTCAGGCCTTCGGCGGACAGGCCCACGCGGCGGGCCGGGCGCTCGCCCTGGCCGGGGGTCAGGAGTGCTGCTCCGGAGCCGGCGTAGAAGACATACGTGACCTGGGCGGACATGTTGCCAGCCGGGTCCAAGGTGCGCGCGGTGACGGTGTGCCTACCGGCGGGGAAGGTGAGTGTCTTGCTGACGGCGGTACCGGTGGTGCCTGCGGACTGCCACGTCGTCGCCGCGTCGAGCTTGTACTCCACCGAGGCCACATCGCTGGTGGGCGGGGTGAAGGTGAAGGACCCGGAGAACTGGCCGTTCTTGTCGGGGATGCCGGACCAGGTGTTGACCGGGAAGTCACCGGACGAGATGGCGCTGGTGGCGGGCTTGGTGGTGTCGACGGTGAAGTAGTAGTTCGGCAGCCAGTTCGACCAGGCGTTGCCGTCGTACACGCGGCCGGAGAAGTGGTAGGTGCGGCCGTTGACAAGCTTGCCCGTCGGCACGGTGTGCAAGACCGTCTTGTTCACGACCGGGGTGAGGGTGCCGGGGTCGTACACCTCCACGTTGGTGGTGCCGTCCCACAGCTCCCACTTCGCGCGCAGGGTCGTGGTCTCGGCGTCGCTCGCGGTGTACTTGAGAGCGGGCGTGGTCGTGGTGACCCAGTTCTTGCCCGCGGTCGTACGGCCCGGGGTGGCGCTGGTAGGGCTTCCGGCGACCGGGACTGTGTTGTACGTGACCGACATGTATGGCGTGTACGAAGCCGAGTTGCCGGAGTGGAACCGCTTCCATCCGTATGAGTCGGATTCGTCCGTGGCCTTGATGCCCAGTGTGTTCGTGGCGTTGCCGTTGCCGGACCAGGCCGATGCCAGGGTCGTGAGGTCCTGGCTCACCCAGCCGTCCGCGCACGAAGACGTGGCGCCCTTCGTGGACGTGGACGTCGCCCACTTGTTGTTCCACCGCGGCTGCGACGTCCACCGCGTGTTCGCCGTCGCCAGTTCGGTGTCCCAGACCTCCCAGCTCCGGGCGGAGCAGGACCAGGAGTGGTGGTTCCACAGGTTCAGCTTCGCGCTGAGGACCTGCTTGCCCGCGATCTTCGCCATGGGGAACGACAGGTACGAGCGTGCGATCTGGCCGGAGCCGTTGTTGCCGAGCTTCAGCTCCGTCTGCGCGGAGGTGTCGACGGCGTAACCCTGCTGCACGAACGTGTCGAAGCTCGCCCCGATGTTCACCGCCGGGTCGACGGTGACGGGGAACGTGGTGGCCGGGTCGGCCAGGAACGCCGCATCGGGGGTGAGGGTCAGGTCGACCGTGTCACCGTCCTGCGTCACCTTCAGGCCGACGTCGGCCCGCCGGGTGTGCTCACCGGACTGCGGATCGAGCGTGGCGTCCCACATCTCCGGCGCCGGCAGCACGCCGACCTGCTTGCCGGACTCGGTATCCAGGAAGGTCACCGACCGGTCGGCGTTCTGCCTAACGGTGATGCCCTTGGCGTTCAGCGTCAGCGTGACCGAACCGGTCGCGTCGATCGCGGAGCGGTCCTTCAGTTCCAGGAACTGCTCGAAGCCTGTACGGGTCGACTCGATGACCAGGTCCGTCGCCGTCAGCGCGTCCGTGTACCTGGCCGTCGTCCCCGACAGCGTCGGCTCCGGCAGGACGCCACGCCACGACAGGTCCAGCGACCGGCCTTCCCCGGCGTCCAAGGACACCAGCGGAAGCGGGGTGGTCTGCGCCTCACCGCCGTCACCCGACGCCATCACCCGCGCGGCCTGAACCGCCGGAGTCTTGGCCCCGAGCTTCAGACCGAGCGGATGATCCTTGGCGACGACCGAACCATCGGCAGACTTTGTCAGGTTGACGTCGACGGTGCGCCAGACGCCCGTGACCTTGTCGCGGAAACGGACCGGGCCCGACGCCGCATCCGTCGTCACCGTGCCGTCCGGATTCGCCCACGTCGTCGCCGATTCAGTCCGCTCCGACAACGCCTCTACCCGCTTGCCCGACAGACGGGCCGCGACCGTAGCCGACGGCAAATCAGCCGCTTCAGTCGGATATGGGGTGTTGTCGACGGCTGAAAGCTGCGACGGTAGAGCCACGGCTTGCCCCGTGGTCTCCAGCACGATCGCGGCCTCGACGGCCAGCAGGGCAGCCGTCGCGAGCGCCACTCTCTGCAAAGCCCGTCTGGTCAGCCATCTACCACCCGTCCAGTCTGGTGGTGATATGTGGTCAGTCATACGTGAAATCCCTCCCCTTGAAACAGTCGCCTGTGCGACTAGCGGAGGATCTTATTCCTCTAAGTGAAGTTCCTGTGAGGAGGGGCGTGTCTGCTTGCTTTAGCAGCAACGAGTTGATGTTCGCGTGGGGCCTGAAAGGGCGCGCTGTTCATGACCAAACGGCTCAACCAATCAAGCAAGAGTGGCTGTACCCGCGCTCGATCCGGCGGCAAGGAGTCGAGCACAGCCCGTGGCGCTGCCTCCAACGTGACTTACTTGCCTCACGGCGTCCCGTGTAGCCCATCAGCATGTTTGCTTGACAGCCCTAGATAATCCTCGGTCACGGCCCCCACTACTGCCTGGGCGCCCCGCTCGCCCGGATGGAGGCCGCGATCGCGCTGGAGGCGCTCTTCACCCGCTTCCCCGAGCTGGACCTGGCCGTCGCGGAGACCGAGCTGACGCGCCACTCCGGCTTCGTCGGCAACAGCGTCCGCGCGCTCCCGGTCCGCCCCACCCCCTGACGGGCCGCCACCGCCGACGGCACTACCCGGTCCTCCCCCACGCGCCCGCGGGGGAGGCCCGCAGGGAGGAGACGAGGCGCAGCAGCCGGTCCTCGTTCCCCGAGAGACCCGCCGCGCGGAGCGCCTCGTCGGCCTCCGCCATCGGATGGGTGAGCATCACCCCGGCGTACGGGGCGAGCTGCGGGTCGGTCAGCACGGCCTGCGTGGACTCGAGCAGCCGCAGGTACGCCTGCGCCGCCGCGCGCTCGCTGGCGGTCATCGTGATCATGTCGGGCTCCCTCTCGACAGTCTGCGATCACCACCCTCTCGCACGGGTCTGACAATGAGGCTGTCCACGCCGTCGGTCGGGGACCTGGCGATGGATCTTATGGCCGCTTGGAGGGCTTTTGCGAGGAATCGTCGACCGTCAGGCGACCTGGCGCTCGGGCCGTGCGTCCCGGACGCTGACGCCTGCCGAGTATCGGAAGTGGACCGTGTGCGTAGGGTGTCAGCATGTCACTGGGTCACATAGTCCTCTTGTCCGGTCGTCGGATCCGGCTCACCGACCTACGGATGTCTTCGACCTACGGGGGAATGCTCGAGGGCTACCCGTGCAAGCGCATCAACGACCTGAAGGTCAGTTGGCTCCAGCGGCAGGCCGAACGCGCGTTTCCCTCCACGCCGGTCCACCTCGTTCCGCCCTCCCGCGAGTACCCCGACGAGACGGCCGGGGCCTTCGGCCCCGTTGAGGTGCTGCCTTCCGTGGCCTGCGTCGGCGTCTTCGACTCCACGGCGCTCGTCCCGGCGATGGACGGTTCCAAGCTCGTCGTCGCCTGGTTCCAGCCGGCACCGGAGGTGCCGGCGGGTGAGGACGCCGACCTTGCGCTTCGCGGCATTCGCTGGGAGGAGCTGGCCCAGGACTACGAGCTGTAGGAGGCACGGCTGTTGCGGGAGGCGTAGCCGCGTACTGTCCGGCCGGTCAGGTGTCCCAGGCGCGGGGCGGTTCAGCGCTGGTCTTCCGTCGGACGCCACCGGACTTCTTCGGCGGGTGGCAAGATCTGCCGCCCGCCGGAGGCTCTGGCGGAAGTCACGAGGCAGAACTGGAGTACGGGGCGCCGAGGTGGGCCGTCAGGCGTTCCAGGAAGACGCGCTGTCCCACGACGAGCAGGGGAGTCGCTGTCTCCGGGGTGAACCAGGCGACACGGTCGATCTCCGGGAACTCCTGGTGGTTGCCGGATCGGGGTGGCCACTCCAGGGTGAAGGTGCCCGGCACCGCCGCCGCCGGGTCGAGATCCCCCTCGACCGCCCAGACGGTGACCGTCTTCCCGCTGCGCTGCCGGGCCTCCCCGAGGTCGATCCACGCGCCCTCCGGGGCCGGGAGGCCCAGCTCCTCCTGGAACTCCCGCCGCGCCGCCGCCTCGGGCGCCTCGTCCGGCTCGTACTCCCCCTTGGGGATCGACCAGGCCTCCTGCTCCCGGGAGGCCCAGAAGGGCCCGCCCATGTGGCCGATGAGGACCTCGACACCCCCGCCTGCCGTACGACGGAAGACCAGGAGACCCGCGCTGCGTTTGTCCGGCATGGCCCCAGTCTGGCTGATCGTCGCTAAGGCGCGCACTCCTTCGCGCCGAGCACCACCGGTCCGCCCGCCGGGTCGACGCCGCTCGTCCACTCCGCGCCGAGCCGCACCGAACGCCACGGCACGAGCTCCCCGCGCAGCCGTTCCCGCCGGAGCGTGGTGCCGTCCTGCGTGACGGTCAGGAGGGGTCGTACGAGCCGACGGTCCGGCCGTACGAGCAGGTGGACCGAGGAGGGGCCGAGGAGGCCGGGTGTCACCCATCGCAAGGGTCCCTCCGTGGCCACCGGCACCCCCGCGGCCGGCCGGGGCCGACCGGCGAGCAGGTCGAGGACGGCGACGGCGACCGCGCGGCCCTCGGCGGCGGCCACCGGCGCCGGCTCCACCCCGTGCAGCAGGTTGCCGACGGCGAAGACGCCCGGCTCGGCCGTGCGGTACGCGCCGTCCGTGACGGGCCCGCGGGTGCCCGGTGCCGGTGCGAGCCCGCGCGCCCTGGCCAGCTCGTGGTCGGGGATCCAGTCCCCGGTGAACACCACGGTGTCGCAGCGCAGCACGGACGTCCGCCCGTCCCGCGTCCGGACCGTGACCCCGGTCAGCCGGCCCCGTCCGAGCAGCTCGGCCACCACCGTCTCCGTGAGGACGGGTACGGCTCCGAACCCGACCGCCGTTCGCGGCAGTTCGGAGACCACCGCGGCCACTTCCACGCCCGCCGCGCGCAGCGTCCGTACCGCGCGCCGGGCCACCGGCTCACCGCCGACGACCACCGCCCGCCGCCCCACGCGCTCCCGCACGGCCTCGCCGCACGGACCGAACAGTCCTACTGTCCGCAGGAGTTCGCCGGTGGTCAGTACCCCGGCGGGCCGTGATCCCGGTACGAGCCGGGCGCTGCGCGGTCGTTCGCGCGCGCCCGTCGCGAGGACCACGGCGCCCGCCCGGATGCGCTCGAGCCCGGTCGGCGCGGTGACGTCCAGGGTCAGCGGCCCGGCCCAGCCGGTGGCGGAGACCCCGGTGCGGACGACGGCCCCCGCGCGGAGCGCCGCCCGGACCGCGCGGCGCGCGTACGCGGGGCCGTCGAGCGGCCGCCCCCGGGGGTCCGCGCCGAACCCGGGGTGCCCGCAGTGACGCGGTACGCCGCCGGCCGCGCGCTCCCTGTCCAGGACCTCGACACGTCCCGCGCCCGCCGCCGCGAGCCGCGCGGCGGCGGCGAGCCCGGCGGGACCCGCGCCCACGACGAGCACGTCGACCGTGCGGTTCACCGGTGCCCCTTCCCGTACTCCTCGCTCAACGCCCGCACCTCCGCGCCGCAGAAGTGCCCCTGGCACCGACCGCCCCGGGCGCGCGTCCGGCGCCGCAGCCCGTCCGGGCCCGCCGGGGGGATCGTCGAGGCGAACGCGGCCCGGATCTCACCCCGCGTCACCCGCTCGCAATGACAGACGACCATCCCGAACTCCGGGTCCCGCGCGATGAGTCCGGCATCGCGGTACGGGCGGGGGAAGGCCTCGCCGAGGTTCGGCATGCGGACCGGGGCGAGCGGGCGCTCGGGTCCCGGTTCGAGACCGCAGTCCGCGAGGAGCCCGAGGACGTGCTCGGCGAGCGCCAGGGACGCGCTGAGCCCGGTGGACCGGATCCCGCCCACCGTGACGTACCGCAGCGCGGGGTGCGCCGCGCACCGGTAGTCCTCCTGCCCGGTGGCGGCCCGCAGCCCCGCGTAGACCGCCGTGACCTCCTCGTCGAGCAGCGCGGGAACGATCCGGCCGCCCTGCTCGCGGAGGCCGGCGAGCCCCTCCGCCGTCGTGCCGGTCGCGGTCTTGTCGTCGAGGTCCTCGGCGGTGGGTCCGAGCATGACGTTCCCGTACACCGTCGGTGAGACGAGCACGCCCTTGCCCAGCGGTCCGGGGACCGGGAGGAGGATGTGCCGGACCAGGTCGCGGGCGAACTTGTCGAAGACGAGCAGCTGGCCCCGACGGGGGGTGACGGTGAAGTCGCGGCGGTCCAGGAGCGCGTCGAAGGCGTCCGCGTGGAGCCCGCAGGCGTTCACCAGGTGGCGGGTCCGCAGAACCCCGCGCCGGGTGACGAGCCGATGCCACGGATCACCCGTACGGACCTTCTCCACCCGACAGTTGAGATGGAGGTCGACACCGGAGTGGACGGCCTGCGTCGCGTACGCGAGGGTGGTCGTCCACGGGCAGATCACCGACTCGCCCGGCACGGCGAGCGCGGCGAGGGCGCCCGGCCCCAAGTGGGGCTCACGGGCGTGGAGTTCGTCGGCCGAAAGCAGCCGGGTCGTGCGGTGGCCGTTGCGCTCGGCCTTCTCCGCGAGGCGGGGGAGCGCCGCCCGCTGCTCCTCGTCCCAGGCGACGAGCAGCGCGCCGAGCGGCTCGACGGGAATGCCCGCCTCTCCGGCGAACGCCCCGAGCAGCCGGTGCCCCTCACGGACGAGCCGGGCTTCGAGCGTGCCTGGTGAGGCGTCGAAACCGGTGTGCAGAATGGCCGTGTTGGCCTTCGAGGTGCCGTCGCCGACGTCGTTCGCGGCCTCCACGAGCGCGACCCGCAGCGGGTGGCGGGCCAGAGTGCGGGCGACGGCGCAGCCGACCACCCCCGCGCCGACGACCACGACGTCGTACTCGGCCTCCCGGTCCGTGGGCAGCGGTCCCGAACGGGTGACACTCACCTGCCGTCCCCCGGGCCGGCACTCCCCGCATTCCCTGGCCCGGTGCTTCCGGCGTCCCCCGGCCCGGTCCTCCCGGCATCCGCCAGGCCGGCGCTTCCGGCATCCGCCGGGCCGGCGCTTCCGGCGTTCCCCGCACCGGTACGCCCGGCGGCGTCCCCCGCGTCACCCGTGCCGGGGCCACCGTGGGCGAGCAGCGTCGACACCTCCGTACGGAACGCGGCGAGGCGTGCGGCGGCCTCGTCGCCCGAGATCCGGGGCTCGTAGACGGCCGAGGGCTTCCACTCCGGCACCGCCTCACGCAGCGCGAGCCCCGGGTGGTGTCCGAGGCGGGCCACCGCGGCCACCCCGAGGGCCGTGGCGTCGGGCAAGGAAGAGACCTCGACGGGGAGTTGCAGCAGATCGGCCTGGGTCTGCATGAGCAGCGCCGACCGCGTCAGACCCCCGTCCGCGCGCAGCGAGGTCAATGGCGCGCCCCGGTCGGAGGCGACGGCCCCGGCCAGCTCCACCACCTGGGCCGCGATGCCCTCGCACAGCGCCCGCACCAGATGGCCGGGGGAGGTGTCCAGGCCGAGCCCGGTGAGCGAGCCCCGTACGTCCCCACGCCACCACGGCGCGGCGAGACCGGCGAGCGCGGGGACGAAGGTGACCCCGCCGCTGTCCCGCGCCGAGCCGCCGACGGTGTCGAGCTCCTCCGCCCCGGCGAGGACACCCAGGTCGGTGAGCCAGCGGACGGCCGAGGCCACCGTGTACACCTGACCGTCCAGACAGTGGTCGACGCGCCCGCCGAGCCGCCAGGCGACACAGCTCACCAGGCCGGAGGCGGAACGCCGGGGCTCGCGCCCGGTCTGCGCGAGGAGGAAGGCGCCCGTACCGTACGTGCACTTGGCGGCGGCCGGCTCGTTCGCGCTCTGCGCGAGCAGGGCGGCCTGCTGGTCGACCATGAGGCCGGTCAGCGGCAGCGGCGGGCCGAAGGCCGTCGTGGTGCCGACCGGGGTGTCGCAGTCCACCACCAGGGGCAGCCGCTCGCCGCCCAGGCCGTACAGGTCGAGGGCCGTCTCCGACCAGGCGACCGTGTCCAGATCGAGCAGTCCGGTACGTCCGGCGGTCGCGGCGTCGGTGACGAACGCGCCCGTCAGCCGGTGCACGAGCCAGGAGTCGCTGGTGGTGACCACCCCGGCGCCGGTGACGTGACGGCGGATCCAGGCCATTTTGGGCGCGGCGAAGTACGGGTCCACGGGCAGACCGGTCAGCCGGCGCAGCAGCTCGGCCCGGTCGTCGAGACCGTCGCAGACGGACGCGGCCCTGCGATCCTGCCAGACGAGCGCGTCCGTGAGGGGCTCACCGGTGGTGGGGTCCCAGGCGAGCACGGTCTCGCCCTGGTTGGCGAGACCCACGGCCGAGACCGGGGTGCCGGCCTCGGCCAGCGCCGCCCGCCCGGCCGCGACGACGGAGTCGTACAGCTCACGTGGGTCGACCTCGACCAGACCGCCCGGGAGGTACCGGGGCCGGACCGGCGCCGTGCCGGTGCCGATCACCCCGCGCTCCGGACACAGGACGAGCGCCTTCGTGCCCGACGTCCCCTGGTCGACGGCGAGTACCGGAACGCCCGTCATTCCGCTGCTCCCGTCGCAGGTTCGGAGGGTGATCGTCCGATCACCGAAAAGGGTCAGGGTGCCGCCGCCGGGCGCCCGCGTCAAGCGTCGGCGAACGATACCGTCAGGTCGGTCCGCCCTACCTGACAGTAGGTCAAATTCAGTCGCTGTCTTAATAGTTACTGTCGCCGGAACGAGTGGACTGGTCGAGTCCAGTGCCCTCTATAGTGATCGCCGATCAACGGCAGGAAGGCCGTCGGGGGACTGACCACCCCCCTCCATCCACCGAGGAACCATGTCGCCCACACCAGGCCCCACCCCCTGATGGCCGCTCAGGGCTTCCGGCCCGTCTACCACCCCGCGGGACACGACCACGCCCTGCGGGGCGCCGTCCAGGACCTGCGCACCGGCCGCTGGGTGGCCATGGCCCGGCTGCTCGACGAGACCTCCGGCTGGGACGGCTGGACCCGGCGCACCCAGGTCCTCGCCGCCGTCGCCGCGGGCACCGACGTCGTCCACATCTGGCGCACCGAACAGCCCGGCAGCATCGCCGCCACCGTCATGCACTGCCGGGTCGCCGTCGAGCGCGCCGTCCGCGCCCACCGCGCCGGCCACGCCCGCACCCGCGAGCTCTGGCAGGAGGCCTGGACCGCGTGCCGCGAGGCCGCCGAACTGGCCCCCGCCGATCCCGTTCCCTGGGTCGGTCTGCTCGCCCTCGCGGCCCTCGACGGACGCCAGCGCATGGCGGAGCACCGGCTCTCGCCACCGGCGCCCATGCTGGCCCCCGGCCCCTGGGGGCTGCTCGCCGAGGCGGAGAAACGCGACCCGTACAACCGCGAAGCGCACCACCGCATGCTCCAGTTCGTCTACGCCCGCAGCCCCGGACCGCTCTCCGAGGCCGTCAACTACGCCCAGTGGGCAGCCACTTCCGCACCCGTCGGCTCCGCCCTGCACGCCCTCCCGCTCTACGTCCGCGTCGAGCGCTATCGGCGCGAGCGCGGCCAGGAGCGCGCCCTCGACCTCCACTGGGTCGCCGAGGACGCCGTACGCGACGCCGAGCGCGCCCTGGACGCCTGGTTCCTCTTCTGCGCCACCGAAGAGGCCTCCCTGCTCGACCTGAACCACCTGGCGCACGCCCTCTACGGAGCGCTCCGCTTCGACGACGCGGCCCGGGTCTTCAAGGCGCTCGGCCCGTACTACACGACCCTGCCGTGGGCCTACCGCACCGAGCGGCCGGACGACCGTGCCCTCGCGGAGGACGTCTTCCTGCGCGCCCGCGCCCGCTGTCTCACCGGCTGAGGCCCGCCACGGAAGGTCGCCCCTCCCAGGGTTGCCCCAACGGCGCCCTCAAGCCCCCCGTCCCCCCCGTACCCCCCGTCCACCCCCGCCCCCCGTACCCCCGCCCCCCCCGCCCCCCCCGTACGCACCACCCCGCTCCCGCTCACCACCCGTCCCCCGGAGGTCCCCATGTCCCGCAGCACCGTCCAGCCCGACGCGATACGCAAGCCACCCCCCGCCCCGGACGAGGAGGCGCGTCTCAGAGAGCTCGGCTACCAGCCGGTCCTGGCCCGCCGCATGGGAGGCTTCGGCAACTTCGCGATCAGCTTCTCCGTCATCTCGGTCCTCTCCGGCTGCATGACCCTGTACGGCTTCGGGATGGGCACGGGCGGCCCCGCCGTCATGCTCTGGGGCTGGGCCGGCGTCGGCCTCTTCGTCCTGTGCGTGGGCCTGGCCCTCGCCGAGGTGACCAGCGCCTACCCCACCTCCGGCGCCCTCTACTACATGGCGGACCGGCTCGGCGGGCGGCGCTGGGGCTGGTACACCGGGTGGCTGAACCTCCTCGGCCTGCTCGGCGCCATCGCCGGCATCGACTACGGCGCCGCCCTCTTCACCGGTGCCTTCCTCAACCTCCAGTGGGGCTTCGTCCCCACCCCGGAGTCCACCTTCCTGATCTTCCTCGCGATCCTGCTGCTGCACGCCGTCCTCAACCTCTTCGGCGTCCGCCTCGTCAGCGTCCTCAACTCGATCAGCGTCTGGTGGCACCTCGCGGGTGTCGCGGTCATCGTCGGCGCGCTCGCCTTCATCCCCGACCGGCACCAGTCCGCCGAGTTCGTCTTCACGGAGTTCGTCAACGACACCGGCTGGGCGAACCCCTTCTACGTCGCCGCGATCGGCCTGCTCCTCGCGCAGTACACCTTCTCCGGCTACGACGCCTCGGCCCACCTCTCCGAGGAGACCTCGAACGCCTCCGTCACCGCCGCCAAGGGCATCGTGCGGGCCATCTGGGTCTCCTGGATCGCCGGCTTCGCCCTTCTCGCCGGCCTGAGCTTCGCCATCCAGGACTACGCCGCCACGCAGAACTCCGCCACCGGCGTCCCGCCCGCCCAGATCCTCCTGGACGCGCTCGGCTCCGGCGGCGCCACCGCCCTCCTCCTCGTGGTGATCGTCGCCCAGCTCTTCTGCGGCAACGCCGAGGTCGCCGCCGCGAGCCGCATGGTCTTTGCCTTCAGCCGCGACAACGCCCTGCCGGGCTCCTCGATCTGGCGCAAGGTCAGCGGCCGTACCCAGACCCCCGTCCCGGCCGTCTGGCTCGCCGTCGCCGTGGCGGCGCTGCTCGCCGTGCCCTCCCTGTACTCGGCCACCGCCTACGGCGCGGTCACCGCCATCAACGTCATCGGCATCACCCCCGCCTACGCGATCCCGATCTACCTCCGCCTGCGCGCCGGGAAGCGCTTCACCCCGGGCCCCTGGAGCCTCGGCCGCTGGAGCAAGCCGATCGGCTGGACCGCCGTCGTGTGGGTGGCCGTGGTGACCGTCCTGTTCTGCCTGCCGCAGAAGTCGCCCGTCACGGTCGACACCATGAACTACGCGGTGATCGCGCTCGCCGTCGTCCTCGTCCTGGCCAGCGTCTGGTGGTACGTCGCCCGCCGCTCGTACGGCACCCCGAGGACGTACGGCACGGCCCGCGAGGAGGCGGACGTCGCGGAGGGCATCGTCTAGGTCGTGTCCGGCGGACCAGCGGCGTTCAGGCCCTGGCCGACAGCCGCGACAGGACCGTGAACCCCCGGACGTTGAACGGGGGTTCACGGTGCACCCGCTGTTCACGCCAGCGTCTCCGGTGCTCCACCATCCGTCCGTAGCGTCACGCCCGTCCGTAAACGCTACCGAGGAGTATCGTGAGCGCTTCCGCTCTGACCGCTCTCGCCGCCGCCCTCGCGGTGGTCACCGCGGTCTCCGTGACCCCCCAGTCGGGCCCCGCCACCGTCACCGCGCGCGTGGAGACGCCCGCCGTGTACGACGACGAGGCGGGCGGCAACGCCAACGCCGACGACCCCGCCGTCTGGGTCGACCCGAAGGACTCCGGCCGCAGCCTCGTCATCGGCACCTTGAAGGAAGCCGGGCTCGACGTCTACGGCCTCGACGGCCGCCGGCTCCAGCACATCGCGGCGCCGCAGGCCCCCGGCGAGGACGCCGCACCCGGCCGCTTCAACAACGTCGACATCGTCTACGGCTTCGCCCTGGCCGGCCGGAAGACCGACCTGGCCCTGGTCAGCGACCGGGGCCGCGACCGCGTCCGGGCGTACGCCATCGACCCCGTCGCCGTCGCCGCGGGCCGCCCGCCGCTGCGCGACGTTACCGCCGCCGACGTGGCGCCCGTCTTCGCCGCCGACGAGGCTGAGGTGGACGAGCAGCGCACCGCCTACGGCCTGGCCGCGTACAGCGACGACGAGGACGCCTACGTCGTGGTCTCCCGGCGCGAGGAGACGAGCCTGCGTCTGCTCGAACTGGAGGACCGCGGCGGCCGGGTCGGCTACCGCACCGAGGACACCCTCGACCTGCCGACCTCCTTCACCCTCCCCAACGGCACCTCGTGGCGGCCCTGCGCCGACCCGGGCGAGCTTCCGCAGGTCGAGGGCATGGCCGTCGACCAGGAGGAGCACGTCCTCTACGCGGCACAGGAGGCGGTCGGCCTCTGGCGCGTCGAGCTCGACGACGCCGAGTTCGAGGAGCCCGAACTCCTCGACCGCGTCCGGCAGTACGGCACCCCGTGGACGTACGACACTGCCGAGGAGGAGTGTGTCGTCGACACCGCCCACGACCCCGGCTTCGGCGGCGAGCACCTGAGCGCGGACGCCGAGGGCGTCACCGTCTACCACGCCGAGGACGGCGCGGGCTACGTCCTGGCGTCGAGCCAGGGCGACAACACCTTCGCCGCCTACGACCGGAACGGCGGCAACGCCTACCTCGGCTCGTTCACGATCGGCGACGGCGCCGCGACCGACGGGGTCCAGCACTCCGACGGAAGCACCGTCGTCAACGTCCCGCTCGGCGGCAACTTCCCCAAGGGCGTCCTCATCACCCACGACGGCGAGGCGGCACCCGCCGACGGCGATCGCGAGGGCACGAACTTCAAGTTCACGCCCTGGGAGTCGGTCGCCCGCGCCTTCCCCCGGCCCCTGCTCGTCGACACCGAGTCCTTCGACCCGCGCGACACCGACTGACCGACGGTCGGACGGACGGACCGCCGGGCCGCCGGTCGGGCTGGCCGACTGACCGACGGTCCGGTCGCCACGGACGGGCAACCGATCCAGGGGCGGCGACGACTGGGAGGTACGCAACGGCTCTCTTCCCGCAGGAGGACTCGTGCAGTACCCGCAACTCCCCGTCGCCGCCCATCGCCTGGCCGCCGCGCTGGCGGCCGGCGTCATGACCTGCGCCGCGCTCACCGCGACCACCGGCACCGCGTCCGCCGCCACCGCGCGGCAGGCCGAACGGCTGGACCGGGGTGTGGTGAGCGTCCACACCGAAACCGGAAACCTGGTCAGCTGGCGCTGGCTCGGCACCGACCCGGACTCCGTCGCCTTCAACGTCTACCGGGCCGGTACGAAGGTGAACGCCACGCCCGTCACCGCCTCCACCAGCTTCTTCCACTCCGGCGCGCCGAGCACGGCCGACTACACGGTCCGCGCGGTCGTCGGCGGCGTCGAGCAGGCGGACTCGGTGCACGCCGTGCAGTTCCGCACCGGCTACAAGGACGTGCCGATCAGCCCGCCGGCCGGCGGCACGACACCGGACGGCGTGGCCTACACGTACGAGGCCAACGACGCCTCCGTCGGCGACCTCGACGGCGACGGAGACCTGGACTTCGTCCTCAAGTGGCAGCCCACGAACGCCAAGGACAACTCGCAGTCCGGATACACCGGCACCACCGTGGTGGACGGCGTCACGCTCGACGGCACCCGGCTCTGGCGGATCGACCTCGGCCGCAACATCCGCTCCGGCGCCCACTACACGCAGTTCCAGGTCTACGACTACGACGGCGACGGCAGGGCCGAGGTGGCCATGAAGACCGCCGACGCGACCGTCGACGGTCGCGGCACGGTGATCGGCAGCGCCACCGCCGATCACCGCAACAGCAGCGGCTACGTCCTGGCGGGGCCCGAGTACCTGACGATGTTCGACGGGCGCACGGGCGCCGCCATGGGCACCACCGCCTATGTGCCCGCGCGCGGCACCGTCTCCTCCTGGGGCGACAGCTACGGCAACCGGGTCGACCGGTTCCTCGCGGCCACCGCGTACCTCGACGGCGCCCGCCCCTCGCTGATCATGGCGCGCGGCTACTACACGCGGAGCGTGATCGCCGCCTGGGACTGGCGCGACGGCGCCTTCACCCGTCGGTGGACCTTCGACTCGTCGAGCTCCACGAACGCCGGGAAGGGGTACGACGGCCAGGGCTCGCACAGCGTGTCCGTGGGTGACGTGGACGGGGACGGCAAGGACGAGATCGTCTACGGTGCGATGGCCGTGGACGACAACGGCAGCGGCCTGTGGACGACGCGGACGGGCCACGGTGACGCCCAGCATCTCGGCGACCTCGACCCGGGCACGGCGGGCCTGGAGTACTTCAAGGTCTCGGAGTCCTCCTCGCAGCCCGCACAGCTGTACATCGACCCGGCGAACGGCGCCGTCCGCTGGCGGCTCGCGGCCTGCTGCGACAACGGCCGCGGGGTCGCCGGCGACATCTGGGCGGGGAACGACGGCGCGGAGGTCTGGTCCTCCTCCGACACCTCGGTACGCGACGAGGCAGGGGCCGCCAACGGCCGCGAGCCCTCGTCCACCAACTTCCTGAACTGGTGGGACGGCGACACCACGCGGGAACTCCTCGACGGGACCCGTATCGACAAGTACGGCACCGCCGGGGAGACCCGGCTCCTCACCGGCGCCTCGGTGGCGTCGAACAACACCACCAAGGCGACGCCCGCGCTCTCCGGGGACATCCTCGGTGACTGGCGTGAGGAGGTGGTGTGGCGCACGAGCGACAACACCGCGCTGCGGATCTACTCGACGCCGTACGAGACGGGGACGCGCATCACGACCCTGTTGCACGACACCATGTACCGCACGGGTCTCGCCTGGCAGAACACCGCCTACAACCAGCCCCCGCACCCGAGCTTCCACATCGGCAACGGCATGCGGACGCCGCCGAGGCCGTTGATCACGACTCCGTAGGGAGCGGGTCAGACGCTGAACTCGTAGGTCCAGGCGGTCGACTGGGCCGAGAAGTCGATATCCGTGATCTCCAGCGCGTGTCCGTGCTGGTCGCTCACCGTCCGGTGGACGACCAGCCGGGCCGCGGCCCCGGCCGTCGCCGGGGCCGGGCCGGGCGGGACGCCGATCGACTCGCGGTGGGTGACCCGCAGCCCCGCCTGGTGCATCCAGTGGTACAGGAGCCGCAGGTCGGGCTGATGGTGACGGTCCTTGATCCGCCGGTAGCGGGCGAGTTGGGGAATCTCGGCGAGCGCCGGCCGCGAGAACCACGACACGGCCCGCTGGAGCACGGCCCCTTGGGGCCCGAGCACCAGATGGCGGTGGACGAGGGTCGGCTCGCCGGGGACGAGCAGCAGCCGCGAGGTGAGCGGGGTGGGCGGTGACTCCCAGGAGAGCGAGGCCCGCACCAGCGCCTCGCTCACGCGCGGACCGCCGGGGAAGGTCGGCCGGCGGGCCGTGAGCGCGGGAGCGGCGGGCTCGGCGCCCGCCGCCGCCGCGAACGTGCCACGCCGGTCGGTGACGACGAGACGCTCGTCGCGCAGGAGCTGGAGCGCGCTGCGGACCGTCTGCCGGTTGACGTGGTAGCGCTGGGACAAGGACCGTTCCGAAGGGAGTCGGCTTCCGGGGGAGATGCGCCGGTGGGCGAGATCCTCGCGCAGCGCGGCGGCGACCCGGAGATAGCGCGGAACCTCCGTCGCTTCGACATCGGGCTCGGCCATGATCAACCCTCTCTAAGCGCAGCGTGACCGCATGGGCCGTATCGGTGATCAATTCCTATCATTGGTCTAAACCATTTCGCTAGGGTCGCCCGGCAGAGTGGCCGAAACGAGCGTCGGACCATGTAATGGGGTGCAGGCGGCGGGGATCTGGCCGCGGCGGCGGAAGAGGAGGCTGAGGCCGGATGACGACACCGTCGGAGCGCGCGGAGCGGGGCCGGGCGGCCCGCAAGCGCGTCCCCCGCTCCTCCCACGGCCGCTGGATCCCCTCCTCCCAGCGCCCCGATCCCCTGGCCGTCCTGGAACGCCAGTCCCAGGACCGGCTGCCCGACCTCGTGCCCCTCCGCTACGGCCGGATGGCGGTCTCCCCCTTCGCCTTCCTGCGCGGCGCCGCCGCCGTCATGGCGGCCGACCTGGCCGCTCAGCGGCACACCGGACTCACCGTGCAGCTCTGCGGCGACGCCCACCTGCTCAACTTCGGGGTGTACGCCTCACCCGAACGGACGCTCCTCTTCGATGTGAACGACTTCGACGAGACCCTGCCGGGGCCCTTCGAGTGGGACGTCAAGCGGCTCGCCGCCAGCGTCACCGTCGCCGCCCTCCAGAACGGCAGCAGCGGGTCCAAGGCGCACCGGGCCGCGCTCGTGGCCACGGAGTCGTACCGCACGACCATGAGCCGCCTCGCGGAGCTCGGTGAACTCGACGTCTGGTACGCGCGGATAGCCGCCGACGACCTGCTTCCCCTCGTCCGCCGCGACGACCGGGCCCGCTTGGCCGACCGGCTCACCCGGGCCCGTCGCCGCACGAGCCTCCAGGCCCTCGGCAAACTGACCGAGACGGACGGGTCCGGTGCGCGGCGCATCGTCGAGGACCCGCCGCTCCTGGAGCGGACCACGGACATCGACCGCGTCACCCTCGGCAAGATCTTCAGCGACTACCGCAGCTCGCTCTCCGAGGAGCGCCGCCTGCTGCTCGACCGCTACCGCTTCGTGGACGCGGCCCGGAAGGTCGTCGGGGTCGGCAGCGTCGGCACCCGCTGCTTCGTCCTCCTCCTCGAAGGCCGTGACGACGGCGACCCGCTCATCCTCCAGATCAAGGAGGCCGGCCGCTCCGTCCTGGAGCCCTACCTGCCGCCGACGGCCTACGCCCACCAGGGCCGCCGCGTCGTCTGCGGACAGCGGCTCACCCAGGCCGCCAGCGACATCTTCCTCGGCTGGATGACCGGACCCGAGCAACGCCACTTCTACTGGCGCCAGTTGCGCGACATGAAGGGCTCGGCCGAGGTGGAGACCATGTCCCCGGCGACCCTCAGGGACTACGCACGGCTCTGCGGCAGGGCCCTGGCCCGTGCCCACGCGCGCTCCGGCGACCGCATCGCCATCGCCGGCTACCTCGGCACGTCGGACGTCTTCGACCGCTCCGTCGCCGACTTCTCGCTCGCCTACGCGGGCCAGAACGCCGACGACTACGCGGCGCTCGGCGCGGCCATAGCCGCCGGCATGGTGGCGGCGGCCCCGGACGCCTGAACCTCCCGCCCGGGACCTCCACTCAAGGAGCGTCCTGTCGAGCAGGCAGGACGCCCTCCCCTACGCGTCGCGGCGCAGCGGCGGTCCGGCGGGCGTCTCCGGCACCGGCCCGAAGAGCACGGCCTTCGCCACGGCGGGCGCGAACAGCACCGTCAGCGGGGCGGTCAGGGTGAGCGCCCTGCGGAAGGGCGCGCCGACGACCGGGTCGCCCGCCGCCCGCTCCTGCACACGGGTCAGATACCAGTCGACCGCCTTGTCGAGGGTCCCGGGGGCGGCGGCGTCACCGAGGGCCCCGGGCATCTTCTTGTCGGCGCCGGTCGAGATGTCCCAGGCCTGTCTCGAGGCGTCGAACAGCGCGCGCTGGACCCGCCGGGTGGTCGGGGTGCGCTTCGGGTCGGCGAGCGCCCTGCGCAGCGCGACGGCGGAGAGCGCGGCGACCGCCATGCCCTGCCCGTAGATCGGGTTGAAGGCGCAGAGCGCGTCGCCGGTGGCGAGGAAGCCGGCCGGGCGGCGGCCCTGACGGTCGTACCGGCGCCGGATGTTGGCGGTCTTGCGGAAGCCGTACACCGGCGACGCGGGCTCCGCCTCGGCCAGCCATCGGCTGATCACCGGATCCGGCAGGCGCTTCGCGTACTCCTCGAAGGCGCCCTCCTCCGTGGGCGGTTCGTTCCCGCGCAGCCCCGAGAGGGTCACCAGATGTGTCCCGTCCCCGACGGGCAGCACCACACCCCCGTACTCCTGCGCGGGGTTGGGCACGATGAAGTAGCCGATGGCGTCGCTGTCCAGGACCCCGGCCGGGGCCCGGTAGACCCGGGTGCCGTACGCGAGACCGGTGTCGATGGTCTCTTCGTGCGGGGCCTCGGCCCCGATCCCCGCCAACCAGTCCGCCGCCCTGGTCGACCGCCCCGAGGCGTCCACCACCAGATCGGCCTCCAGGACGCGCGTCTCCTTCCCGGCGCCCGCGCCGCGCTCCCGCAGCCGTACGCCGCTGACGCGGGAGGAGTCACCGGTCAGGCCCACCATCTCGTGCCCGTCGACCAGTTCGATGCGCGGGTCGGCGAACACCCGCTGCCGTACCAGCCACTCCAGCTGCGGGCGCGCACCCGAGTAGAAGTGCGCGGTCGAGGACGTCCGGCGGAACCACTTGCCGTTCTGCCACTGGACCATGTCCTCCGGAATGCCCACCTTGGGCGCGCCGAGTTCGCGCAACTCGTCCATGAACCCGGGGAGCAGGTCGTCGAACGCCTGCTGCCCGCCGGCGATGAGGACGTGGAGGTGCCGGCCCTGCGGTACGCCCGGCCGGGCCTCCGGGTCCTCCGCGAAGCGGTCGCGCTCGACTACCGTCACCTTCTCCGCGTGGTCGGCGAGGACCCGTGCGGCCAGGAGGCCCGCGAGACTTCCCCCGATGACCACCGCGTGACGTGTCGAGCGGTGCCCCAAGTCTGCGGCCATGCCTGCCCCTTCGTGTCGTGGATGTGCAACTTCCCAGTATCCACGGTGGTAGGGGCGGCGTCGCCGGTGCAGGGACGCGGGCACCCGAAGGGGTGGCCGGCGGACCCTCCACGGCAGGCCGCACTGGTAGGCCCTGACCGGCCGGCTACGCGCCCGTCGCCCTGACCGGGCGGCTACCCGCTCGTACACACCCAGACCTGCCGGCTACGCGTCCGGCCCCAGCTCCGCGAGGGCCGTCGTCAGCCACTCCACCCAGAAGCGCTCCAGGTCCACCCCGCCCCGCAGGACGAGATGGCGCAGCCGATCCGGCTCGGTGCGCCGCCGCTCGGCCGGGAAGTCCCGTTCCTCGATCGCGAGGTACTCCTCCAACTGCTTGCGATGCAGGGCGAGATGGCGCTCCAGTTCGGCCCGGAGCCCCTCGGTCCCGACGATCGCGGCAGCCCGCATCCGCAGCAGCAGTGCGGCCCGCAGCGGCTTCGGGTCCTCGGACCTGGCGACCCAGTCGCTCAGCTCCGCCCGGCCCGCGGGCAGCACCTCGTACTCCTTCTTCTGCCCCCGCACGGGCACCGGAGCGGGCAGGGCGCGGATGTGCCCCGCCTCCTCCAGCCTGCCCAGCTCGCGGTAGATCTGCTGGTGCGTGGCCGACCAGAAGTAGCCGATCGACCTGTCGAAGCGGCGCGTCAGTTCGAGGCCGGAGGACGGCTTCTCGAGCAACGCGGTGAGGATCGCGTGCGGGAGGGACATGCTCGCATCCTAGATTCGGCCGGCCACGCGGATCGGAGTGCGGTGATCGGAGCGCCGTGATCGGAGCGCCGTGATCGGAGCGCGGTGATCAGAGCGCGGCGGCGAGCCGCGTGCCCTGGTCGATCGCCCGCTTGGCGTCCAGCTCGGCGGCGACGTCCGCGCCGCCGATCAGGTGCGCCGAGCGGCCCGCGGCGACGAGCTCCTCGTACAGGTCCCGCCGGGGCTCCTGGCCGGCGCACAGCACGATCGTGTCGACCGGCAGCAGCTGGGCCTCGCCGTCGATCGTGACGTGCAGGCCCTCGTCGTCGATGAGGTCGTACGACACGCCCGCCACCATGGCGACGCCCCGGTGCTTCAGCTCGGTGCGGTGGATCCAGCCCGTCGTCTTGCCGAGGCTCGCGCCGACCTTGGAGCTCTTGCGCTGGAGCAGGTGCACCTGGCGCGGCGGCGCGGTGCGCTCGGGCGCGCGCAGTCCGCCCCGGTTCTCGTAGGAGGTGTCGACGCCCCACTGGCGGAAGTACGTCTCGGGGTCCTGGCTCGCGCCCTCCCCGCCGTCCGTGAGGAACTCGGCGACGTCGAAGCCGATGCCGCCGGCGCCGATGATCGCCACCCGCTCGCCGACGGGCGCGCCGTCCCGCAGTACGTCCAGGTAGCTGACGACGCTCGGGTGGTCCACGCCCGGGATGCCGGGGGTGCGCGGGGAGACGCCGGTGGCGACGACGACTTCGTCGTACGTGTCCAGGTCGCCCGAGGCGACCGGGGTGTTGAGGCGGATCTCGACGCCGTGCTCGGCGAGCTGAACGCGGAAGTAGCGCAGGGTCTCGTCGAACTCCTCCTTGCCCGGTACGCGCTTGGCGATGTTGAGCTGGCCGCCGATCTCGGCGGCGGCGTCGAAGAGGGTGACGGCGTGGCCGCGCTCGGCCGCCGACACCGCGCAGGCGAGCCCGGCCGGGCCCGCGCCGACCACCGCGACCCGCTTGGCGAGGCGGGTGGGGGAGAGGACGAGCTCGGTCTCGTGGCAGGCGCGCGGATTGACCAGGCAGGAGGCGGTCTTCAGGTTGAACGTGTGGTCGAGGCAGGCCTGGTTGCAGCCGATGCAGGTGTTGATCGTGTCGGCGCGGCCTTCCGCCGCCTTCGCGACGAAGGCGGGGTCGGCGAGGAACGGACGGGCCAGCGAGACGAGGTCCGCCCGGCCGTCGGCGAGGATCTCCTCGGCGATCTCGGGGGTGTTGATGCGGTTGCTGGTGACGAGCGGGACGGAGACCGCGCCCATCAGTTTCTTCGTCACCCAGGTGTACGCGCCGCGCGGCACGGAGGTGGCGATGGTGGGGATGCGCGCCTCGTGCCAGCCGATGCCGGTGTTGATGATGGTCGCGCCGGCCGCCTCGATCTCCTTGGCGAGCTGGACGACCTCCTCCAGGGTGGAGCCGCCGGGGACGAGGTCCAGCATGGAGAGGCGGTAGACGAGGATGAAGTCCTCGCCGACCCGCTCACGGATCCGGCGGACGATCTCCAACGGGAAGCGGACGCGGTTCTCGTACGAACCGCCCCACCGGTCGGTGCGCCGGTTCGTGGCCGCGGCGATGAACTCGTTGATGAGGTAGCCCTCGGAGCCCATGACCTCGACGCCGTCGTAACCCGCCTCCTTGGCGAGCTCGGCGCAGCGCGCGTAGTCCTCGACGGTCTGCTCGACCTCGGCGTCGGTCAGCTCGTTCGGTACGAAGGGGCTGATCGGGGCCTGGATCGCGCTGGGCGCGACGAGGGCGGGGTGGTACGCGTAGCGGCCGAAGTGCAGGATCTGCAGCGCGATCCGGCCGCCCTCGCCGTGCACGGCGTCGGTGATCACCCGGTGCTCGGCGGCCTCCTCGGAGGTGGTGAGCCTGGCCCCGCCGTCCCAGGGGCGGCCGGCGTCGTTGGGCGCGATGCCGCCGGTGACGATCAGGCCGGCGCCGCCGCGGGCGCGCTCCGCGTAGAAGGCGGCCATGCGCTCGAAGCCGTGCTCCGCCTCCTCCAGGCCGATGTGCATCGAGCCCATGATCACCCGGTTGGGCAGGGTCGTGAACCCGAGGTCGAGCGGGCTCAGCAGATGCGGGTACGGGGTGGGGGTGGGGGTCGCGGTCATGGGGGGCGCCTCCTCGCGCAGGATCCGTCGACCTCAGTTCTAGGGGACCCCACTCCGTTATGCAACTAGTTGCAGAAGGTTCGGGACGTGATATCTACTACTCAGTAGCAAGCGGTGCGACAGCCGACCAGGCGTCCAGCTCCTCCGGCGTACGCGGCTCGGGCGCACCGGGCGCGAGCAGCCCGTGGGCGCGCAGCAGCCGCGCCACGGTCGTGCCCCACGGCCGCCGCAGCCGCGCCGCGTCGAGCAGGGCGTCGTCGGCGAGGAGCTCGGCGACCGGCCCGGTCCGCAGGCCGGCCGGGGAGAGCACCGCGGCCTCGTCCGCCCAGCGCAGCGCGAGATCCACGTCGTGCGTCGCCATCACCACCGTCGTCCCGGACGCGCGCAGCCGCCCGAGGGCGTCGAGGAGCCGCTCCTGCCCGTGCGGGTCGAGCCCGGCCGTCGGCTCGTCCATGATCAGAACCCGGGGCCGCATGGCCACCGCGCCAGCGATCGCGGCCCGCTTGCGCTGCCCGTACGACAGCAGATGCGTCGGCCGGTCCTCCAAGGCCACGATGTCGAGCGCCTCCAGGGCCTCCCGCACCCGGAGCCGTACCTCCTCCTCCGGCAGCCCGAGGTTCATCGGGCCGAAGGACACGTCCTGACCGACCGAGGCCGCGAACAGCTGGTCGTCCGGGTCCTGCACCACGAGCTGCACGGTCGTCCGCAGCCGGGTCAGCCCCTTCCGGTCGTACGTCACCTCCGTCCCGTCCAGGAGCAGCGACCCGCTGCCGCGCCGCAGCCCGCCGCTGAGCAGCCGCAGCAGCGTCGTCTTGCCGCTGCCGTTCCGCCCGAGAAGCGCGATCGACCGTCCTTCCGGCACCGCGAAGTCGACACCGGACAGGACCGCGGGCCCGTCCTCGTACGCGAAGCCCGTCCCCACCAGCTCCACGACGGGAGTCGGAGGGGGCGTCGAGGGAGCCGGTGGAGGGGCCGTCGGAGCGGTCACGGCAGGAACCTTTCGAGTACGAGGGTGAGGGCGACGAGCCCGCAGAGCAGGGCGGCCACCGCCGTCAGGAACCGGCGGGAGACCGCGGCGGCGGGGACCAGGACCCGCAGGTTCCCGTCGTAGCCCCGCCCCGCGAGCCCCGACTGCAGGCGCTGCGCCCGGTCGAAGGCGCGGACGAACGAGGTCGCTCCGAGCCCGGCGAGCGAACGCCAGGTGGCCGCCCGGGTGGCGTGCCCGAGGCGGGCCGCCTGGGCCTGTCGGATCTTGGACAGCGAGTCGAGCAGCAGGAAGATGATCCGGTACATCACGAGCGCCACGTCCACCACGGGAGCCGGCACCCCCGCCCGGACGAGCCGGGGGAGCACGTCGGAGACCGGCGTCGTGAAGGCGAAGAGCAGCACCCCCAGCGAGGCGGCCGCGGTCCGGAGCAGCAGCTCGCCCGCGTGGACGGGGCCGCCCGGCGCGAGAGCCACGAACCCGCGCGGCCCACCCACCTCGAAGAGCAGCGGCACCGCTCCCGTGACGCAGAAGCCGAGGGGGACACGGAAGGCCCGCCACAGCTGACGGCCCGCCACCCCGGCCGGGCCGAGCAGCACCACGAGCGTGGCCGCCGCGACGAGCACGGCACCGGGCCACGGCGGCAGACACACCGCGCACAGTGTGAGGCCGAAACCGAGCAGGGCCTTCTCGACGGGATGGCGGCGGCGCCAGCGACTGCTGTGCGCCGCCGCGTCGATCGGCAGCATGGGCGGCTACGCGTCCTTGCCGTCGGCGGAGGTACCGGAGCCCGCCGAGGCGGAGTGCGCGGCGCCGTCTTCGGCCTTCGCGGCGTCTGCGGTGCCGGCGGTCTCCGAGGTCCCGGCGGCCTCAACGGCCTCGGCAGCCTCAGCCGCCTCTGCGGCTACCGAAGCCGTCGCCAAGGCGGCGCGGGCCTCGCCCTGGCGTCGTCCGCGCCGTACGCCGAAGTAGTACGCGAGGACACCGGCGCCCAGCGCCGCCTGGAGGGCGAACAGCGCCGACTCGATCTCCGCGGACGGCGGCTCGTACAGGGGGCTGAACCACGGTTCGTACTCCGGCTGGAGCTCCGTGATCGCGGTCTCCGCCTCCGCGTCCGCCCCGGTGAAGGGCTCCTCCTTGTGGTCGCCGAGCCCCAGCGCGAGCGGCAGCACCGCGAGCGCGGCGACGACGAGCAGCAGGAGGGCGTTGATCTTCGTGTTCCGGCTGACGGTGACGCTCATCGCGGAGCCGCCCCCTCGCGTCGCTTCGTCACGGTCCGGCCCAGGACGCCCAGCCGGGTCAACTCGCCCTTGCTGGACTGGGTGAGCAGCCGCATCACGAGCACGGTGAGCAGGCCTTCGCTCACCGCGAGCGGAATCTGCGTCACGGCGAAGATGGAACCGAACTTGGCCAGGGCGCCCATGACGCCGCTGCCCTGGTCAGGGAAGGCCAGCGCGAGCTGCACGGTCGTGACGCAGTACGTGGACAGATCGGCGACGAACGCGCCGCAGAAGACGGCGACCATCAGCGGCGCGCCGAACCGGCGCACCAGCAGGTAGGTCCCGTACCCCGCCCAGGGCCCGACGATCGCCATCGAGAAGGCGTTCGCGCCGAGCGTGGTGAGCCCGCCGTGGGCGAGCAGCAGGGCCTGGAAGAGCAGGGTGATCGTCCCGAGGACCGCCATGATCGGCGGCCGGAAGAGGATCGCGCCGAGCCCCGTACCCGTCGGATGCGAGCAACTGCCCGTAACCGAGGGCAGCTTGAGCGCCGAAAGGACGAACGTGAAGGCGCCGGAAGCGCCGAGCAGCAGGGTGGACTCGGGGTTGGACCGTACCTCGCGGGTGAGCGCGCGCACCCCGTGGACGATGAACGGAGCGGCCGCGACGCCCCAGGCGGCGGCGTGAGCGGGGGGCAGATACCCCTCGGCTATATGCATGGTCGGGAGACCCTCTCCAGCACCTCGTGGATGGACAACGCACCCTGGCCGGTCTCCTGGCTGACGGTCATACGTCCCGACTCCGCCTTCCCACACCGAGGCGGTATCCCACGACGGTCCAGTGGCTTGCCCGAGGGTGTCTCCCGCGGGTGTGGAGCCGGAACTCCCGATCACAGTGGCGAGGGCCGCACCGGTACCGCACCGGTTTCCCGTACACCAAGGCCCTGCGACACTAGTGCGTTGATCAGGTACATCACAACGTGAAGGGGTGCGGAGCGATGGATGACGGCCGACGGACGGTCAGTTCCGGTTCGCCGCTCGAACCGGAGATCGGGTTCTCCCGGGCCGTACGCAAGGGGGCGCACGTCGCGGTCGCGGGGACCGCTCCCATCGGCGACGACGGGGGCGTCGTCGCGCCGGGGGACGTGTACGCGCAGACCGTCCGGTGTCTGGACATCGCCGAGGCGGCCCTGAAGGCGGCGGGGGCCTCGTCGGAGGACGTCGTACGGACGCGGGTCATGCTGACCGACGTGACCCGCTGGAAGGAGGCCGCGCGCGCCCATGGGGAACGGTTCGCGGCGGTCCGGCCGGTCACGACCTTCGTCGAGGTCTCGCGTTTCATCGACCCCGAATGGCTCGTCGAGATCGAGGTCGACGCCGTGCTCGACACCGTCACCGGCACCGGCACGGCACCGGCACCGGTACCGGCACCGGCACCGACGTCGACCTCGACTGACGCGCGGAACGGCTACTCCCGCTCATGACTCCTGCCACTCCTGCTTACACCTGGGGCTTCGTCGCGATCTGGATCAGGTTGCCGCAGGTGTCGTCGAAGACGGCGGTCGTGACGGGGCCCATCTCCAGGGGCTCCTGGGTGAAGCGGACGCCGAGGCCGGTCAGGCGCTCGTGCTCGGCCCGCACGTCGTCGACGGCGAACTGGGCCAGCGGGATGCCGTCCTGGACGAGCGCGTCGCGGTAGGACTTGACCGCGGGGTGACCGGCGGGCTCCAGGAGGAGCTCGGTGCCGGCGGGCTCGTCGGGCGAGACGACGGTCAGCCACCGGTCCGTCTCGCCCAGCGGGACGTCGTGCTTCTTCACGAAGCCGAGGATTTCGGTGTAGAAACGCTCGGCCTTGGCCTGGTCGTCGACGAAGACGCTGGTCAGGTGGATCTTCATGGGGTGCTCTTCTCCGGTCCGGGTGCGTCGGCCACGGGCCACCGCTCGGTGATGTGCCGCAAGGGGGCCGTGTTCAGGTCGTGGAACTTGTAGCGGCCCTCCCGCCTGGTCTCGACGAGCCCGGCGGCCTCCAGCACGGCGAGGTGCTGGGAGACTCCCTGGCGCGAGATGCCGAGCTGATGCCTCATGCTCAGCCGCGAGCAGATCTCGAACAGTGTCTGTCCGGACTTCTCCGCGAGCTCGTCGAGGATCGTGCGGCGGGTGGGGTCGGCCAGGGCTTTGAAAAGGTCGTCGGCCACGACCCCAGGATAGGCAACCGCTCACTTGCCTATCAAGTCGGGGTGCGACGTGTCCCGCGCCCGGGTGAAACCCTCACTCCTTGCGATAGCTGTACGCCTCCGAGGCCGCGGCGGCCACCGCGTCGAGATCCCCGCCCGCGCTCGCCGTCACCAGCGCCGCGACCGCGCCCTCGACGAACGGCGCGTCCACCAGACGGGCGCCCTCCGGCAGCTCGTCGCCCTCGGCGAGCAGCGCCTTCACGGTCAGGACCGCGCTGCCCAGGTCGACCAGGAGCGCCACCCCCGCGCCGCCGTCGACGGCCTTCGCCGCCTCGCAGATCAGCTCGGCGCTCGTCCCGAGACCGCCGCCGGGAAGCCCGCCGGCCGGCAGGATCGGCGCGGTCCCGCCGCCGCCCGCGAGCCCCCGGGCCAGCGCCGCCACCGAGGCCGCTACCTCGGCGCTGTGCGAGACCAGCACGATCCCGACCGGCGCCGTGGCGCTCACCGCGCTCACTCGGCACCCTCCGCGCGAGCCGTCTCGGCGAGCTCAGCGAAGAGCAGCGCCGACGACGTCGCTCCGGGATCCTGGTGCCCGATCGACCGCTCGCCGAGATAGCTGGCCCTGCCCTTGCGTGCCTGGAGCGGTACGGTCGCGAGCGCGCCCTCCTCGGCCGCCGCGCGCGCCGCCCCGAAGGAGCTCCGCAGACCCTCCACGGCCGGGACGAGCGCGTCCAGCATCGTCTTGTCGCCCACCTGGGCGCCGCCCAGCTGGGACACGGCGGCGACACCGGCGCCGAAGGCCTCAGCGAGCCGCTCCCGGTCGACGCGCTCCTCGTCGCCCAGCGCCTTGCCGGCACGGCGCAGCAGCGTCCCGTACAGCGGCCCCGAGGCCCCGCCCACCGTGGAGATCAGCTGCCGCCCGGCGGCGACGAGCGCCGCACCGGGGGTCGCGGGCGGCTCCTTCGCGAGCAGCTCCGCCACGGCCGAGAACCCGCGCTTCAGATTGGCGCCGTGGTCGGCGTCGCCGATCGCCGAGTCCAGCTCGGTGAGCCGGTCGGCCTCACGGTCCACGGCCACGGCGGTCGCCTCCAGCCACCGCACCAGGAACGACGCACCGAACGTCAAGCTCATGCCGACTCCCTCCACTCCCTGTCCCACTCCCTCTGCCTCTCCGTATCCCGCTCCGTCTCCCCTAAGGTGACTCACCGGCCCCACCGCAGCGCGGGCGTCTCCACCGGCGCGTCCCACAGACGGAGCAACTCCTCGTCCACCTGGCACAGGGTGACCGAGCAGCCGGCCATGTCGAGCGACGTCACGTAGTTCCCGACGAGCGTCCGGGCCACGGGAATCCCGCGCTCGCCCAGGACCCGCTGCACCTCGGCGTTGAAGCCGTACAGTTCGAGCAGCGGCGTCCCGCCCATGCCGTTGACCAGGACGAGCACGGGCCCGGACGGGCGCAGGTCCTCGACGACGGCGTCGACGGCGTAGTCCGCGATCTCCCGAGAGGTCATCATCGCGCGCCGCTCGCGCCCCGGCTCGCCGTGGATGCCGACACCCAACTCCAGCTCACCCGCTGGCAGATCGAAGGTGGGGCTGCCCTTGGCCGGGGTGGTGCAGGCGCTCAGCGCGACCCCGAAGGACCGCGAGCGCTCGTCGACCCGGCGGGCGATCGCCTCCACCCGCTCCAGGGGAGCGCCCTCCTCGGCGGCGGCTCCGGCGATCTTCTCCACGAACAGGGTGCCCCCGGTCCCGCGCCGCCCCGCCGTGTACAGACTGTCCGTCACCGCCACGTCGTCGTCGACCAGGACTTTCGCGACCTGGATGCCCTCGTCCTCGGCGAGCTCCGCCGCCATCTCGAAGTTGAGCACGTCGCCGGTGTAGTTCTTGACGACGAACAGCACCCCGGCGCCGCTGTCGACGGCCGCCGCGGCCCGCACCATCTGATCGGGCACGGGCGACGTGAAGACCTCCCCGGGACACGCCGCCGACAGCATTCCGGGCCCCACGAACCCTCCGTGCAACGGCTCGTGCCCGGACCCGCCCCCGGACACCAGCGCGACCTTCCCGGCCACGGGCGCGTCCCGCCGCACGACGATCCGCTGTTCCACGTCCACGACCAGCTCGGGATGTGCGGCGGCCATCCCGCGCAGCGCGTCGGCGACGACGGTCTCCGGAACGTTGATCAACATCCTCATGGATATCTCCTGGTGAGACGAACAGGCAGGCTGCTGGGCAGGGTCTTTGGTGATCGCGTCGACAGCCGGTTACTCGTCGTCCTCCTCGTCTTCGTCGTACCAGCCTTCGATCATGCCGACGAGTCGTTCGTCGATCGGGTTGTCGAACTCGTCTTCGGTGACGAGGAGTCGGCGCAGTGTGTTCAGGGGGTACCAGTGTTCGCCGGGCTTGGCGTCGGGTGCGCCGACGCAGGGGGTGTCCAGGTACGCGGGGTCCGGGACCTCCGGATAGAACGCCGGGAGCAGGCCGAAGGTGACGTCCGGTTCGAACTTCCACACCCAGCCCTCGCGCCGTCGGCGCAGGGTCTCGCCGATGTACCACACGGCACCCTGGACGAAGGGGGAGCGGCGTTGTGCGGTGATCTCCTCCGGCTCGGCGAATGACTCCTTGACGAGGTCTTCCAAGGCGTCGAGGGAGGCGTCGGAGAAGTCGAACCGGTCGACGCCCCCGCCGGCTTCCCGGGCCCAGCCTTCGAAGGCGGCCTGGCGTTCGGTGAGCCAGACCAGGAGGTCGGGGTGGCGGGTGGAGTCGTATGCGGAGCGGGGTGTGGTCATGGTCAGAAACCTACAGAACCGTGCTGTCGCCCGCGCAGAATCTTCGCGGAGTTATCACACGGCACGTCAACAACGCTTTGTACCAGAGGTGTTGATGGCCTCTAGTGTGGTGTGTCGGCAGGAGCGGGCACGATACGGGGGCCCTTGTCCGGCCTGCCCTCGCAGTCTTGAGTCCCATGGCCCCCACGACCAGGGACACTACGTGAGCACACCTATACGACAGCGCCTGAAAAGGCGCCTATCCGCCGCGCTGGCGGTCGTCTCCTCGGCGGCGGTACTGCTGGTCGGCCTGCCGTCCGTCGCGTCGGCCGCGCCCGGGGACTACGCGAAGATCACCGGCGGCAAGCGGTGCGATCAGATGCACCTGAAGAGGACCGTCCCGCGTACGCCGAACAACTCGGGTGCGCCGACGGGTGAGCACCACTGGACGAAGTCCGGACCGGACGAGGAGTACTACTACAACAACGCGTTCAAGGGTTTCGAGAACGTTCCCGCGCCCACCGCGGCCGAGCTGGGGCAGGTCACCGGCAGCCGCGCGGACATCGACAAGTGGGACAAGGCGTACGAGGCCTCCAAGGACCCGGAGGACATGCGCAAAGCGATCTACTCCCGCTACCAGCGGCACCGGAACGAGTCGAACAGCCCCAAGCCGTTCGGCAGCTGGAAGGTCAACCTGATCAGCGCGCAGGTCAGCAAGCAGAAGGGGGGCGTGTTCGAGGTCAAGGCGGTTCAGGACTTCAACATGGTCGGCCCTGACTGGCTGTGCGAGGTCACGATCGAGATCTTCGACAAGGACGGCAAGAAGATCGCCTCCCGGCGGTACGACTCCTACAACCAGCGCACCGGTGACCTGGGGGAGTTCAAGTCCGACGGGAAGCGCAAGCCGGCCCAGCTCCGGGCCGACAGGATCATCCTGCGGCACAAGGACGCGAAGCACGACTTCACCCGGCACCGCCTGACGATGTTCACGTCGGAGAAGCCGAACGGGGCCACCCTCCGCGACTACAAGGCCGAGAACGACAAGCTGCGGTCGGAGCGGGGGACGGGGAACAATCCGATCCGGATCGCGGAGCGCCGGGCGACCGCGAAGGGCCTGTGGCCGGAGACGAAGTACACGAAGACGTACAACGTGTTCAACCCGCTGCCGAACCGCGGCACCCAGGGCCCGGGCGCCTCGATGGCCTACGGGTCAGGACAGAACCCGGCCCAGGCCCGGCAGTTGCAGAACCAGTACCTGGCGGACAACGCCCGGTCCGCGCTCGGCCGGGGCCCGGGCGGCGTGGACTTCTCCACCCTGGAGCTCCAGTACGTCGGCAACCCGGTCAAGGGCAAGGCCCTGGACTACTCCATGAAGGCCGACCTCATGCCCGATGAGGACGACAACCCGGGCTGGGGCGGACAGACGAAGCTCGAACTGGCCTCCGATGCCCTGTTCACGTGGCTGGCGCTCACCCCGGACCGGCAGTGGGTGAACCTCAACCCCGACCAGCCCGACACCATCATGGACAAGGCGTTCGGTGAAACCGACGCCGGCCGTGTCCTCCTCGTAGCCGACATGGAGATGAAGCGGGACTTCTCCCGCGCCATGGACCCCAAGAAGTCCCCGGGCAAGGAGTTCATGGAGGCCGCCCCCAAGGTCGACGGGGTGCCGTGCTGGGGATCGGGACGCAACTGGATCGTTCCCGGCCGGGCGAAGGTCCGCGAGCAGGACGGCGGGATCTACATCCTCGACGCCCCGCTGGAGGTCAACCACGCGGCGATGGACTTCGACACCCCCGTACAGGGAGAGGACTGCTCGAAGAAGCTCAGCAAGGAGGAGAAGGAGCGCAGCCACCGGCTGATCACCCAGTACCTCGTCCCGCATGTCGAGAAGCAGATCAACGCCGACGCCAAGTACGCCGACCTGCGCCGTGTCTACAAGTCCCGCGTCGCGGCCGAGTGGATCCGCCAGCAGGACGCGAAGAAGGCCACCGACTTCCGTCCCATCATCGACAGCAACAACCTGAAGCGGTGGCCGCTGCGCGGTGAGAACGCCCACTGGGACAAGCGGACCGTGTGGCGGGAGATGGTGAAGTCCTTCACCGAGGGCGACTTCACCTACGAATGGCCCCTCGGCGACGGCCGGATCTACACGTTCTTCGTCGGCGGCATCGACTTCGCAAAGGCCCCCAAGCGGAACATCACCGCACTCGAGTTCACCGCCCAGCACCGTGAACTGCCCCGCGAGACGAAGGACTCCGTCCGCACGGAGACTTCCGCCCGCGACAGCGACACCGCGTTCCTGGGCGGCAACGGCACAGCCCCGACAGATGGCGGGAAGCCCGACCCGACGCCGACGCCGACGCCGACGCCGACGCCGAAGCCGACCGATCCGACGCCGACTACCCCGCCCACGTCGGCGGACCCGGACCCGGACCCGACCGAACCCGGCAACGGCGACACCGGCGGCAGCGGGGGCGCGACACCTCCGCCGAACCGGCCGGACCCGGACGGCGGCCTCGCCGACACCGGATCGGACACCCCGATCGGCCTGATCTCCGGCATCGCCGCGGCGATCGCCGCCACCGGCGCGGCCCTGGTGTGGTGGATGCGGCGTCGCCGCACCGTCCAGGAGTAGCCTGAACAAGCAGCACAAACAGGAAGGGCGCCACCCCAGTTCGCCCCGGGGTGGGGCCCTTCCCATGTGTACTGCCGGTGTCGGACCGGTGCCGGACTCGGGTGTCGTGCACCACTGACGACAGTGCCGCACCCACCCCGCCCTGGAGCGGACGAGCTGCGGGAGGCGGCCCGCGCTCATTCCGGGTCGCGGTTGAACCGGGCCGTCGACCAGCGGTAGCCGAGGGCGGTCAGGCCGGCGCACCAGGCGAGGGCGAGCCAGCCGTTGTTGCCGATCTCGGTGCCGAGGAGGAGGCCGCGGAGGGTCTCGATGGCGGGGGTGAAGGGCTGGTACTCGGCGATCGGCCGGAACCATCCGGGCATCGTCTCGGCAGGGATGAAGGCGCTGGAGATGAGCGGCAGGAGGATCAGCGGCATGGCCATGTTGCTGGCCGCCTCCGGGTTCGGGCTGGCCATGCCCATGCCGACCGCGATCCAGGTGAGGGACAGGGCGAACAGCGCGATCAGGCCGAACGCCGCCAGCCACTCCAGGGCCGTGGCGTCCGTGGACCGGAATCCGATGGCGACGCCGACGGCGCCGACGAGGACCACGCTGGCGACCGACTGCAGCACGCTGCCGACGACGTGCCCGACGATCACCGAACTGCGGTAGACCGCCATCGTGCGGAAGCGGGCGATGAGGCCCTCGGTCATGTCCATGGAGACGTACACCGCCGCCCCGATCACCGTGCTGCCGACGGTCATCAGCAGGATGCCCGGGACGATGTAGGCGATGTAGTCGGAACGGTCGCCGCCGCCGGCGATGCCCGCGCTCATGACGTCGCCGAAGATGTAGACGAAGAGCAGCAGCATCATGATCGGTGTGAGCAGCAGGTTCAGGGTGGCGGACGGGTAGCGCCACGCGTGGAGCAGGTTGCGGCGCAGCATGGTGTTCGAGTCGCGGACGGCGAGGGAGAGGGAGCTCATCGGGCGTCCTTCCTGGGCTGGTCGGGGACGTGGCTGCCGCTGGTCAGGGCGAAGAACACGTCGTCGAGGTCGGGGGTGTGCACGGTCAGTTCGTCCGCCTCGACGCCGACCGAGTCCAGCCAGTCGAGGAGGGAGCGGAGTTCGCGCTGGCTGCCGTCGCTGGGGATCCGCAGCGTCAGCGCCTCGTCGATGGGGGTACCCCCTGCTCGAGCGGAGCCGAGAACCTGGGGGAGGGTGACCTCGCGCAGGGCATCGGCGGCGGACCGGTAGGCGGCGGGGTCGGTGAAGCGGAGGCGTACGTGTCCGCCGGGGACGAGGCGCTTGAGCTCCTCGGCGGTGCCTTCGGCGGCGATCCTGCCGTCGTTCAACAC
>NZ_JBSGTX010000048.1:0-69491 GCF_053607625.1 Streptomyces sp. NPDC055103 | reverse complement strand
AGGTCGTCCCACATGAACCAGAAGCGGTCCTGACCGGGCGTACCGAAGAGGTACAGGATCAGGTCCTGGTCCAGGGTGATGCGGCCGAAGTCCATGGCGACAGTCGTCGTCGTCTTGTCGCCGGTGTGCGTGAGGTCGTCGATGCCCGCGGACGCAGACGTCATGACGGCCTCGGTACGCAGCGGGTTGATCTCCGAGACGGCGCCGACGAACGTGGTCTTGCCCACGCCGAAGCCGCCCGCCACCACGATCTTCGCGCTGGTGGTTGAGCGGGCTGCACCGCCGCTAGAGCTTGCGAAGTCCACTGAGCACCCTTTCGAGCAGTGTCACGGCTGGCTGGCCGCCGGCGGCTTCGTCGCCGCCTGGCTGGTGAATGGCGACGAGTCCGGCCTCCGCCAGGTCGGCGACGAGGATCCGGGCAACGCCGAGGGGAATGGAGAGCAGGGCCGAGATCTCGGCGACCGACTTGATCTCGATGCACAGCTGGCAGATCCGCTGGTGCTCGGGCAACTGCCCCTGCAGCCTGGACAGATCGGCCGTGGTGCTGACCAGCGCCTCGATGGCGAGCTGGTAACGCGGCCGGGTCCGGCCGCCGGTCATCGCGTAGGGACGTACGAGCGGGTTGTGCCCGCCCGAACCGCCCGATGAGGACGCGGCGCGCGGAGCGCTCGGCGAACCCACGGGCGTGTGCTGCGGGGCGTTCGGCTGCTGATAGGGCTGCGACGGGCCCTGTCTGCTCGGGGTGGAGGGAAAGTTGAACCGGTTCTGCGCGGCGTCGCCCTGCGGCGCCTGGTGCGCGTCATATCCGTTGTAGTGGCTTGCGCCCGGGGGTGTTCCCACGTCTCCTCCTCCGACTGCCTCGCGGTCCATGTCCCTTGGAGCCGCGCCACCGCACCTTACGGTGCGGTGACGTGAAACGCACTGTCTGTCTGTTAGTTGAGAAGACTTCCCTGAAGCTCCGCCCGGAGGTCAGGTGTCAGGACGGATCCCGCGCGGTCCACGAGCAGTGCCATCTCGTAGCCCACGAGGCCGATGTCGGCCTCCGGGTGCGCGAGCACCGCCAGCGAGGAGCCGTCCGAGACCGACATGATGAAGAGGAAGCCGCGCTCCATCTCCACCACGGTCTGGTTGACCGCACCACCCTCGAAGATCCGGGACGCGCCCGCGGTCAGCGACGTCAGTCCGGAGGCGACGGCCGCCAGCTGGTCGGCGCGGTCGCGAGGGAAGCCCTCGGACATCGCCAGCAGGAGTCCGTCGGCGGAGACCACCACGGTGTGGGACACCCCGGGGGTGTTGTCCACGAAGTTGGTGATCAACCAGTTCAGATTCTGCGCCGCCTGGCTCATGCTCACACTAACGCTCCTGGTTGTAGGTACTGCCCGGGCCGAGGCCCGATCCGTTCGTGTCCGTTCCCGCGCTGCGTCCCTGCTGGACGCCGCGGCGCAGGTTGCTCAACCTGCCCCGTACGTCCTCGGGTGCGCGGGAGACCTGGGGGCCGCCCTGCGGCGTCTGCTCCGCCGTGCCCTCGACCAGGTTGGCCTTCGGGACCCGTCGGGGAAGACCGGACGAGGTGACCCCGCCCGCCTTCGGGTCCTTCAGCTTCCCGGCCCGCTGCCAGCGCTCGTCGTTGGCCGAGCGCCAGGCCTCGGGGGCCTCGGCTTCGTCCTGCTGCTCTACCGACCCCGCCGGCTGCTCGGCCTGCGCCGGCTCCTGGGCCTGCGCGGGCTGCTGCGGCTGCGCGGGCGCTGCCTGTCGCGGCGCCTGCTGCGTCTGCGGGGCGACGCTGCCGCGGCGCGGCAGACCTGCGTCGGTCAGCGCGTGGCCGGCGTCCGGGGCGGGGTTCGGAGTGGGACCCGGACGGTCGAAGCCTACGCGTTCGTGGGCCTGTTCGGGAGCGGCCGGAGCAGATTCCGATTCCGTTCCGTACTGCTGTCCGTAGCCGCCCTGGTAAGCGCTCTGATCCTGCCACTCACCCTGGTGGGGCTGGGCATCGAACGCATTGCCGTACTGCTGGTGTTCGGTCGCCGGGGTCTCGTACGAGGCTTCCGCATAGCCGGCCTGGGGGTACGCCTCGTAGCCCTGCTGCGGGTACTCGCCGGCGTACTCCTGCCCCTGGCCGTACTGCTGCTGAGGCTGCTGCGCGTACTCACCCGGGTACTCCTGGCCGTAGGCCTCGGGCTGCGCGTACTCCTGGCCCTGGCCGTACTCCTGCTGCCCCTGGCCGTACTCCTGCGCCGCGGGCTCCGCCTCGTCGCGGAAGAGCGGACGGTCGCCGCCCTGCGCCTGCGCGCCCAGGGACGCGCGCCGCTCGTCGCGGGTCAGGGAGCGGTTGACCGGATCGAGCGTGTGCTCGCCGTCTCCCTGTTCCTCGTAGCGCGAGTCGTCGAAGCCGAGGTCGGCCGCGGTCAGCATCGCCGGCGCCGCCGGGGCCTCGAAGGCGTTCTGCTGCTGTTGCTGCGGAATGATCTGCGAGACGGTGAAGTCGTCGTGGACCGGCTGCTCGCCGCCACCACCGTGGGTGATCGCGTCCGGCAGCATGACGAGCGAGGTCGTTCCGGCCTGCTCGCCCGAGGGGCGCAGCTGGACCCGGATGCCGTGCCGGTCGGCGAGGCGCCCGACCACGAAGAGGCCCATGCGCTGCGAGACGGCGGCGTCGACGGTCGGCGGGTTGGCCAGCTTGTGGTTGATGTCCGCGAAGTCCTCGGCGGTGAGGCCGATGCCCTTGTCGTGGATCTCGACCATCACGCGGCCGTCGGGGAGGCGGGTCGCGGTGACGCGGACCTTGGTCTGCGGGGAGGAGAACGTGGTGGCGTTCTCCAGGAGCTCGGCGAGCAGGTGGACGAGGTCGGTCACGGCCTGGCCGTGGATCTCGGCCTCGGGCACGCCGGCCAGCTCGATGCGCTCGTACTGCTCCACCTCGGAGGAGGCGGCGCGCATGACGTCGACCAGCGGGACCGGCTGGTCCCAGCGGCGGCCCGGCTCCTCGCCGGCGAGGACGAGGAGGTTCTCGCCGTTGCGGCGCATACGGGTCGCCAGGTGGTCCAGCTTGAAGAGGTTCTCCAGCTGGTCCGGGTCGGCCTCGTTGTTCTCCAGGTCGGTGATGAGGGTCAGCTGGCCCTCGATCAGCGACTGGTTGCGGCGCGAGAGGTTGGTGAAGATCGCGTTGACGTTGCCCCGGAGCATGGCCTGCTCGGCGGCGAGCCGGACGGCCTCGCGGTGGACCTGGTCGAAGGCGCGGGCGACCTCGCCGATCTCGTCCTGCGAGTCGATCGGGATCGGCTGGACGCGGGTGTCGACCCGGCCGGGCTCGGTACGGGACAGCTGGTCGACGAGCATCGGCAGGCGCTGCTCGGCGATGCCGAAGGCGGCGGTGCGCAGCTGCTGCATCGAGCGGCTCATCTGGCGGGCCATCATGCCGGCGAGGACGAAGGCGGCGAGCAGGGCGACGACGACGATGCCGCCGATGACCCAGGCGTCCGTCTTGGCCTCGTCGGAGATCCTGACGGCCTCGGACACGGCCTTGTCGACGAGCGACTTCTCGACCTCGGAGTAGCCCTCGAACTTGGCGGTCGCGACGGCCATCCAGCTCTCGGCCGTGATGCCCTTCGCCTTCAGGGCCGTCAGCGCCTCGGGGTTCTTGGCCGTGCCGATCGCGGAGGCGACGCCGGAGTAGACGGAGCCGTCCTTGCCCTTGGGCAGCTCGACGTCCGCGGCCTGCATCTGCTTCGCGCCCTCGGCGGCCTTGCCGGCCATGACCTTCTTGAGGAGCTCGACGTCCTCGGGCAGCGCGCCGGAGCTGTACTCGCCGAGGGCGATCTGCTCCAGGTAGTTGTACGAGTTGAACGCCACCGACTGCTGGGCGAAGACCGACTCCGTCCGGCTGGGCCGGACCAGGAGCTGGGTGCCGATGGAGCGCTGGAGCGACTCGGCGCCCTTGGCGAGCTGGACGGCGTAGACGCTGCGGCCGTAGGTGGTGACGTTGCCGGTGCCCAGACCGAGCTCGTTGGAGAACTCGGTGAGGTAGTGCTGGACGCCGGTGTACCCGAGCTGGGTGTTCACCGGGTCGAGCGAGCGGCTGTACGCGACCTTGCGAAGCGCTTCGAGCTTCGGCTCCTCGTCCTTGAAGAGCCGCAGCCGGCGCTCCAGGCCCTGGCCCGAGGGAAGGTTCTTGGCCGCCTCGTCGAACGTGAGACGGGCGGCGTCGGTCGCGGCGTACGCCTGCTCGACCGCGTCGGCCTTGCGGTCCTCGGGGGTCTTCGCGGCCAGCAGGGGAGCGGCGGTGAGGTCGCGCTCGTTGAGGAGCGCGGTGCTGTACTCCGAGGCGGCCCGCACGATGAGGGCCGTCTTCTCGGCGTCCTGCGCCTCCTGCCAGGTGTCGATCGCTCCCTTGACCTGGAAGCCGCCCATGACGAGGCCGACGAGCACGGGTATGAGGAGGATCGCGTTCAGACGGGTGGGCACCCGCCAGTTGCGCGGCGACAGCTTGCTGGAGTTGCCCGGGACGGCCGCCGTCGGCGGTGGTGTCACGGGCACGTCCGCAGGCGACACCGCTGTGCGCGACGGCGGGGTGAAGTTGCCCCGCGTCTCCTGCTCCGCGGAGCTTTCCTTGCTGCGCCTCACTCGACCAACAACCTCTCGGCGTCGGCACCTACGTTGTGCCGGTGTTTCGTTCAGGGCCGTACTACTCGGGAGTTCATGAATTGCAGCACGTGAAGGGGGTCCGTTCCAAACAGTGGGACGAGACCGCTTTCCGTGGTGCGGGCCTGACATAAAACGGGCATAAAGAGCGAGCCCCGCCAAATGGCGGGGCTCATGTGAGCGCAGTGACACCGGTCGAATGCGTCGGGTGTCCGAGGCGCCCCAATTCTCTTTCGAAACGTTATGAACGCGGGGGCGGTCGTGTCGAAGGACACAGATCACCCCACGCGCGGACATATGACGGACGCACGGGCCCGTCCTCCGTCCGACGGGCCGTCCGATCCTGCCGCCCGCTACTTCAGACGGGCCATGAGGGCGTGCTCGACGAGGGTGATGAGCGCGCTCTTGGCGTCCGCGCGGTGGCGGGCGTCGGTCGTGATGATCGGGGTGTCCGGGCCGATCTGCAGCGCCTCGCGGACTTCCTCGGGCTGGTACGGCTGGCTTCCGTCGAAGCCGTTGAGGGCGATGACGAACGGCAGGCCGCTGTTCTCGAAGTAGTCGACGGCCGGGAAGCAGTCGGCGAGGCGTCGCGTGTCGACGAGGACGACGGCGCCGATGGCGCCGCGGACCAGGTCGTCCCACATGAACCAGAAGCGGTCCTGACCGGGCGTACCGAAGAGGTACAGGATCAGGTCCTGGTCCAGGGTGATGCGGCCGAAGTCCATCGCCACCGTGGTGGTGGTCTTGCCCCCGGTGTGGGTCAGGTCGTCGATCCCCGCCGAGGCGGAGGTCATGACGGCCTCGGTACGCAGCGGGTTGATCTCCGAGACGGCGCCGACGAACGTGGTCTTGCCCACGCCGAAGCCGCCCGCCACGACGATCTTCGCGCTGGTGGTCGACCGGCTGGGAGAGCCGGCGCCGCCGCTAGAGCTTGCGAAGTCCACTGAGCACCCTTTCGAGCAGTGTCACGTCCGGCGTGCCGCCGGTCTCTCCGTTGCCCGGCTGGTGGATCGCCACCATGCCGGCCTCTGCCAGGTCGGCGACGAGGATCCGGGCGACGCCGAGCGGCATCGAGAGCAGCGCCGAAACCTCGGCCACCGACTTGACCTCGCGGCACAGGTGGCAGATGCGCTGGTGCTCCGGCAGCAGGGTGGCGAGGTGCGCCGGGTCGGCCGTGGTGCTGACCAGCGCCTCGATGGCGAGCTGGTAGCGCGGCCGGGTCCGGCCGCCGGTCATCGCGTAAGGACGCACCAGCGGCTGGTCGCCCTCGTATCCGTACTCGTCGACTGAGGCGCCGTACGGATCGTGAGAGGCGGGGGGCGGGGTCATGAATCCTCCGGGCGTGACAGCGAGGTTCCGCCGTCGGATGGGGCCGGTGGGGGGCCGGGTGGGGCGGCCGGACGATGAACATGTTCAGGGCGGTACGGAGGGGCGTACCGCCCTGTCGGTGTGATGCGTCTGTCAGTGGAGCAGGCTGCCCTGGAGCTCCGCGCGGAGATCCGGGGTGAGCACGCTGCCGGCCCGGTCGACCAGCAGCGCCATCTCGTAGCCCACGAGGCCGATGTCGCACTCGGGGTGTGCGAGCACGGCCAGCGAGGAGCCGTCGGAGACCTGCATGAGGAAGAGGAAGCCGCGCTCCATCTCCACCACGGTCTGCGCGACGGGGCCCCCCTCGAAGATCCGGGACGCGCCCGCGGTCAGCGAGGTGAGTCCGGATGCGACAGCCGCCAGCTGGTCGGCGCGGTCGCGGGGGAATCCTTCGGACATGGCCAGCAGGAGTCCGTCGGCGGAGACCACCACTGTGTGGGACACCCCGGGGGTGTTGTCCACGAAGTTGGTGATCAACCAGTTCAGATTCTGCGCCGCCTGGCTCATCGCGTTCAACTAACGCTCCTGCTGATGGTTCGGACCGAGGTGGTGGTTACCCGTGGTCGAGTTACCGGCCTGTCGGCCCTGCTGGATGCCGCGGCGCAGATTGGTGAGCCGGCCGCGGACGTCGTCTGGTGCACGCGAGACCTGGGGGCCGGCGGTGTGCGCCTGCTCCTGTGCGGTCCCGGGTACGAGGTTGGCCTTCGGCACGCGCCGGGGAAGACCGGAGGTGGTGACGCCGCCGGCCGCGGGCTTGCGCACCCGCTCGGCCTGACGCACCAACTCGTCGTTGGGCGAGGTCCGCCAGGCGGCCCCGCCGTTCTGCCGGCCGTCACCTTCACCGGCACCGGCCCGGCCTCCGGCCGGACGCTGCGCCGCCGGAGCCTGCGCCTGCGGGGCGGCCGGGGCCTGACCCTGCGGCGCGGACTGCTGCTGGCCCTGCTCCTGGTGGAACCAGTTGGTCTCCAGCGTGTCGTACAGCGGGGTACGACCGTCACCCGAGCCGGCCGGCGGCAGCGCCTCCGGACGGCGGGGCTGCTGGAGCTGCGGCTGACGCGGCTGCTCGGCCTGCTCGTTCGCCGGACGCGGGGCGCCGAAGTCGGCGTCGCCGTTCCGCTGCCGCGGGGCCGGGGCCTGCGGGGCCTGGGGGGCCTGCTGGCCCTGCTGCTGGGCCTGCGGTACGTAGGGCTGCCGGCCGAACTGCTGCTGCTGGCCGCCCTGGTAGCCCTGCTGCTGCGGCTGGGCGTGCGTGGCCTGCTGGGGCGCCTGCTGCGGCGCGCCGAAGTCGGGACGCGGGAACTGACCGGTGGAACCGGGCCCCTGCGCCGCTCCGAAGTCCGGCCGCGGGAACTGGCCCGTGGAGCCGGGACCCTGCGGGGCGCCGAAGTCGGGGCGCGGGAACTGCGCCGTCGACGCCGGGTCCTGCACACCGCCCTGGTACGCCTGGATCTGCGGGGCCTGCGGCTGCTGCTGACCCTGCGGAGCCTGCTGCGGCGCACCGAAGTCGGGACGCGCGAACTGGCCCGTGGACCCGGGGCCCTGGGGGGCCGCCGGAGCCGCGTACCGGCCCGTCGTCTCCGGGTCCTCGTGGCCGCGCGGGGCGTCCAGCGGGCTCATCTCCTGCTGCGGGCGCCGGACCGGCTGCTGCGCCGGGTCGTTGCCCCAGCTCGCGGCCTGCGGGCGCTGCGGGTTGCCGCCCGGCAGCTCGGCGCGCGGGCCACCGTAACCGGCGGACTGCTCGCTCTGCGGAGCCTGCTGCTGAGCGTGCTGCGGAGCCCCCGGACCGGCCTGCCGGCCGCCCTGGTTGCTCTGGTTGCCCCACACGTCCGTACGGGACGGGATGGCGCTCGCCGCACCGCCGATGAGACCGCCCGCGCCCGGGGCCGGACGCAGCGGGTCCTGCTGCGGGGCCTGCGGCAGCTGGCCGGTCTGGTCCAGCTGCGCGTGCTGCGGCTGCTGGGGGCGGGACGGCTGGGGACCACCGGTGAGCGGGGCACCGCCGAGCGGAGCACCGTCACGGCCGGGCAGCGCGGCGCGCGGAGCGCCCGTACCGACCTGGCCGCGGGGGGCACCGGCACCGAGCAGGCCGGCCCCCGACGAGGGGGCACCGCCGAGAGCGCCGGGACCGCCAGGACGCCCGCCACCGGGGCCACCGGCCGCGCCGGGACCGGCGGGGAGCCGGCCGCCGGGAGCCGAGGCGCCCGGCGGCATCGCGCCCTGGCCGCCGCCCGGCTTGGGCATGGGCTTCCTGCCGCCCTGGGCGACGTCGACCGGAAGCATGACGAGCGCGGTGGTGCCGCCCGAGTCGGAGGGGCGCAGCTGGATCCGGATGCCGTGTCGCAGGGACAGCCGACCGACCACGAACAGACCCATGCGGCGGGAGACCGAGACGTCCACGGTGGGCGGCGAGGCGAGCCGCTCGTTGATCGCGGCGAGGTCCTCGGGGGAGAGGCCGATGCCGGTGTCGTGGATCTCGACGAGCACCCGGCCGTCGGGCAGCGCGTGACCGGTCACGCGGACCTTGGTCTGCGGGGAGGAGAACGAGGTGGCGTTCTCCAGCAGCTCGGCGAGGAGGTGCACGAGGTCGTTGACGACCCGGCCGGCGACCTCGGTCGCCGGGACCGCGGCCAGCTCGATGCGCTCGTACTGCTCCACCTCGGAGGCGGCGGCGCGGAGCACGTCGACCAGCGGGACCGGGCGGGTCCAGCGACGGCCCGGCTCCTCGCCGGCGAGGACGAGGAGGTTCTCGCCGTTCCGGCGCATACGGGTCGCGAGGTGGTCGAGCTTGAACAGCGAGGACAGCTGGTCCGGGTCGGCCTCGCGGGACTCCAGCTCGGAGATGAGCGAGAGCTGACGCTGGATGAGGCCCTGGGAGCGGCGCGAGAGGTTGGTGAACATCGCGTTGACGTTGCCCCGGAGGAGGGCCTGCTCGGCGGCGAGGCGGACGGCCTCGCGGTGCACGTCGTCGAAGGCCGCGGCCACCTGGCCGATCTCGTCCCGGGAGTGCACACCGACGGACTCGACGGAGGTGTCGACGTCCTGCGGGTCCGACTCGGAGAGCTGCTTGACGAGCTCGGGCAGCCGCTCCTGGGCGACCTTGGTCGCGGTGTCCTGGAGCCGGCGCAGCGAGCGGATCATGGACCGGGCCACGATGAAGGCGCCGATGAGCGAGACACCGAGGACGAGGAGGATCAGGGCACCGTTGATGACGGCGTCGCGCTGGGCCTCCTGCCGCAGCTCACGCGCCATGCTCTCCATCTCACCGAGCAGGATGAGCTCGATGCGGTTCATGGCGGTGATCTTGGTGCCGTACTCGTCGGTGAAGTTCAGGTGACCGCGCCGGGCGCCCTTGGGCATCGCCGAGTCCGACTTCAGCACGCGCTCGGCGTACTTGTCGGCGGCGGTGATCGACGGGTCGCCGGTGTTGAGGACGGCGGTCAGCTCCTCGGCGTCGCCGCCGGTGTCCTCGTAGATCGCCCGGAAGGACTTGAGCTCGACGCCCTCGGAGTTGAAGGCGGCCTCGGCGTAGAGGCGGTCACCCTGCTGGATCTTTCCGGCGGTCTTGTCGCTCGGGGGGAGCGCGCCGGCGATGATCGCCTGCTGGATGGAGGCGTACTCCTTGGCGGACGAGAAGGCGGCGAGCGCCCGGGTCCGCTTGATCATCTCGGGGTTGCTGGTCGCCTGCGCCATGTCCTGGGACAGGCTGAGCAGCGAACGGATGAGACGGCTGTACGCCTCGACCGTCACCGAGTGGGAGACGCCGCCCGCGTAGGCGTTGCCGCGGATGGTGTGGAGCCCGATGACCTGGGAGGCGATCTGGTTGACGTTCTGGCGGATGCTCCGCAGCGCGTCGTCGTTCTCGGTGTTCGGGATCTCGCCCGTGGCGTCGAGGAAGTCCTTGTACTCGCGGTCCGTCCGCTTGCGCGGGGTCGCGATCTGGTAGTCGCTGGTCGGCCTGCCGTTGGCCAGCGGGCCGGCGGAGAGGTCGCGCTCGGCCTGGAGGGCCTGCGCGAGACCGGTCGCCTCACGGGTCAGCTTGGTCAGCAGCTGCATGTGGTCGAGCTGCTCGATGTCCTGGAGCGACTCGCTGATGCGGATACCGCCCAGCGAGGTGGCCGCGACCACGGGCAGCGTGAGCAGGGCGACCAGACGCGTGGAGATGCGCCAGTTGCGCAGGGCTATTCGCGGCCCGACCTCGTTCTCGGCCTTGACCTTGTTCTTGGGCTTGGCGGAAGCCGCGGCGGAGTCGGCCGGTGCGGCCCCGGCGCTCGCGCGCCTGCCGTCACCGCCGTCGCCTGACGGTCCCTGACCCTGGTCGGGGGCGTGCGAGGCCGAGGGACCGCGGTCGGTCCCGGCACGCGGTTCCTGCTCCGCCGGAGCTTCGGCTCGGCCCTGACGGGCCTGGGGAGACCCCGAGCCATCCCTCTTGAAACGTCCCTGCACTAGCGTCGCAACCTCTGGACCAGGCGTCCTTCCGGGTGAACGGAGAGGACGGTGTCGGCGTCGTAGGGACGCAGGATGCGCCCCAAGGTGGTCGTCGGTGACCGGCGCAGTTCCCCCTTCCCCGCCACTCGGAACCGGCGCTGCGTTGCGCCCCCTGCGCGCCGGCTTGAAACCCGCGACGGTGCGTGGAATTCCAGCACAGTGCCGGATCTCCAACAAGAGCCGCGTGTCGCGCCGAGAGGGGGATGACAACCCGTGCTCGGCGTGTCACCCCATGTAGAAGATGATCACGGAGGATTCGGACTTTTCCGCTCGAATGGCCCCGCGTGCCCGTGTGTCCCAGTCGACATGATCAGGAGCGGAATAGAGCATTCAGTGCCGGAATGCCCGTTTCCGTGGTGGGTCGTGGCAGTCCGTAATGCCCGGAATGTGGAGTGATTGGTGAGCAAACTCACACGATGATCGATGTCTTAGCCATGCATTCGAAGGGAATCGCATGTTTAGCCTGACGCTTTACACGATGCTCGCGCCCGCAGGGGCGCCCCTCCCGGGACAGGGTCTGAACACCACCATGAACCCCACGAACACCGCGACGCCCCAGAAGACGGCCAACCCCCGCCGCTCCACCCTCGCCCACCTCGAGGACGCCGCACAGCTCGGCCGGGTCTTCCTGCCGGAGTACGCCGCCGAACTCCCCGGGCGGACGGCCAACCCGCGCCGCACGGTGCTCATGACCGCCCCCGCCCCCTTCGAGCCGGCCCCGTACGCGTCCGCCTCCCGCTGACACCGCCGGTCGGCCGCCCCCTCGCCGCGTTAGCCTGGAGCGTCAGACTCCAGCCAGCACCAAGTGAGGGGCGACAGCACTCGTGCGCATCGCCAGATTCTCCATCGACGGCAATGTGGCCTTCGGCGCCGTCGAGGGCGAGGAACCCGCCGAGTCCGCCGCGTCCGGCGGCCTCGTCCTCGACATCATCAAGGGCATCCCGTACACCGACTTCGAGCTCAGCGGCACCAAGGTCCCGCTCAGCAAGGTACGGCTCCTGCCGCCCGTGCTCCCCAACAAGGTCGTGGCCATCGGCCGCAACTACGCGGAGCACGCCGCCGAACTCGGCAACGAGGTCCCCGACGTACCCGTCGCCTTCTTCAAGCCCACCACCTCGGTGATCGGCTCCGGCGACGCCATCGAGTACCCCTCCTTCTCCAACGAGCTGCACCACGAGGCCGAGCTGGCCGTGGTCATCGGCCGCATGTGCCGCGAGGTCCCCCGCGAGCGCGTCAAGGACGTCATCTTCGGCTACACCTGTGCCAACGACGTCACCGCCCGCGACGCCCAGCAGCGCGAGAAGCAGTGGGCCCGCGCCAAGGGCTTCGACACCTCCTGCCCCCTGGGGCCCTGGGTGGAGACGGACCTCGACCCGAGCGACCTGACCATCCAGGCCACGGTCAACGGCGAACAGCGCCAGCTGGGTCGGACGAGCGACATGATCCGCTCCATCGAGGACCTGGTCGTCCACATCACCGAGGCCATGACGCTGCTCCCGGGCGACGTCATCCTCACCGGCACCCCCGCCGGGGTCGGCCCCCTCAACGTCGGCGACGAGGTCGCCGTCACCATCGAAGGCATCGGCACTCTCACCAATAAGGTGATCAAGCGTGGCTAACGCGAACATCCGCGTCCGTTTCTGTCCCTCGCCGACCGGCAACCCCCACGTGGGCCTGGTCCGCACCGCTCTCTTCAACTGGGCCTTCGCCCGGCACAACGAGGGCACCATGGTCTTCCGCATCGAGGACACCGACGCGGCCCGTGACTCCGAGGAGTCGTACGAGCAGCTGCTGGACTCCCTGAAGTGGCTCGGCCTCGACTGGGACGAGGGCCCGGAGGTCGGCGGCCCGCACGCGCCGTACCGCCAGTCGCAGCGGATGGACCTCTACAAGGACGTCGCCGAGAAGCTGCTCGCCGGCGGCTACGCGTACCACTGCTTCTGCACCGCCGTGGAGCTGGAGGCCCGACGTGACGCCGCCCGCCTGGCCGGCAAGCCGTCCGGCTACGACGGCACCTGCCGCAACCTGAGCGTCGAGCGCATCGAGCGCTACCGCGCCGAGGGCCGCGACTCGATCGTCCGCTTCAAGATGCCCGACGAGCCGATCACCTTCACCGACCTCGTCCGCGGCGAGCTCACCTTCACCCCGGACAACGTCCCGGACTACGGCATCGTGCGCGCCAACGGCGCCCCGCTGTACACCCTGGTCAACCCGGTCGACGACGCCCTGATGGAGATCACCCACGTCCTGCGCGGCGAGGACCTGCTCTCCTCCACCCCGCGCCAGATCGCGCTCTACAAGGCGCTGATCGAGCTGGGCGTCGCCAAGGAGATCCCCGCCTTCGGCCACCTGCCGTACGTCATGGGCGAGGGCAACAAGAAGCTCTCCAAGCGCGACCCCGAGGCCTCCCTCAACCTCTACCGGGAGCGCGGCTTCCTCCGTGAGGGCCTCCTGAACTACCTGTCCCTCCTGGGCTGGTCGTTCTCGGCGGACCAGGACATCTTCACCATCGAGCAGATGGTGTCGAAGTTCGACATCGCCGACGTCAACGCCAACCCGGCGCGCTTCGACCTCAAGAAGGCCGAGTCGATCAACGCGGACCACATCCGCATGCTCGACGTGAAGACCTTCGCCGAGGCCTGCGAGCCCTGGCTCCAGGCCCCGCACGCCAACTGGGCGCCCGAGGACTTCGACCGCGCCGCCTGGGAGGCCATCGCGCCGCACGCCCAGACGCGCATCACGGTCCTCTCCGACATCACGGCCAACGTCGACTTCCTCTTCCTCCCGGAGCCGGTCCTCGACCAGCCCTCGTGGGACAAGGCGATGAAGGGCGACCCGGCCGCGCTGCTCACCACGGCCCGCGAGAAGCTCGTGGACGCCGACTGGAGCGACCCCGAGTCCCTCAAGAACGCGGTCCTGGTCGCCGGCGAGGCCCACGGTCTCAAGCTCGGCAAGGCCCAGGCCCCCGTCCGCGTCGCCGTCACCGGCCGCACGGTCGGCCTCCCCCTCTTCGAGTCCCTGGAGATCCTGGGCAAGGAGAAGACCCTGACCCGCATCGACGCGGCCCTGGCGAAGCTCGCCGGCTGAGCCTCGCGCGTCCGTCCCCCCGGGGGCGGTGACCGGTACCCCCGGTCGCCGCCCCCGCGGCGTTCCCGGACCCGGCGGAAAAGACCCGCGCGGACCGGTGAGCGGCGGTACGGTCGGGTCATGGCCATCCGAGCGGTCCTGTGGGACGTGGACGACACGATCTTCGACTACGAGGGCGCCGACCGCGCCGGCATGCGCGGGCACCTGACGGCCGAAGGCCTCCTCGACGGGTACGACTCCGTCGACCAGGCCCTGGACCGCTGGAAGGAGCTCACGGAGCTCCACTGGCGCCGCTTCGAGATCGAGGGCGGCGACTTCCAGGACCAAAGGCGGGCCCGGGTCCGGGACTTCCTCGGGGAGCCGGGGCTCTCCGTCGCCGGGGCCGACGACTGGTTCGACCGGTACGTCGTCCACTACCAGTCCGCCTGGGAGCTCTTCCCCGACGCGCTGCCCGTCCTCGACCTGCTCGCGGACGACTACCGCCACGCGGTCCTCTCGAACTCCAGCATCCACGCCCAGGAGCCCAAGCTCCGTGCCCTGGGCGTACGCGACCGTTTCGAGGCCGTTCTCTGCGCCGCCGAGCTCGGTGTCGCCAAGCCCGCCCCCGAGGCCTTCCACGCCGCCTGTGCGGCCCTCGGCCTGGCCCCGGAGGAGATCGCGTACGTGGGGGACCAGCCCGACATCGACGCGCGGGGCGCGGTCGAGGCGGGGCTCCTGGGCATCTGGCTGGACCGCGCGGACACCGGCGGCCGGCCCGAGCTGCGGCGGATCACGGACCTGGGCCAGCTCCCCGCCCTGCTCGGCGGGGATACCCGTTTTGGAGCACCGTCCACCTTCGGGTAATGTTCTTTCTGCGCCGAGGGGAGCAAGCCGAAAGGCAAGAACCCGGAAAGCGCAAGCCGAGCAAGGTTCTCCCTGGTGGAGACGTTGCCCCGGTGGCCTATGGTGTAATTGGCAGCACGACGGTTTCTGGTTCCGTTAGTCTTGGTTCGAGTCCAGGTAGGCCAGCTCGCAGAGCTTCATCTGCAAACCAGTGGATGGCATCCACAAAGCCCCCGTTGTGTAGCGGCCTAGCACGCCGCCCTCTCAAGGCGGTAGCGCCGGTTCGAATCCGGTCGGGGGTACAGATCCATCCTGCGGACCACTTGGGTAGCTCCCGGTGAATCCGCGGTGACATCACCCGGCTCATGCCGGGTGGGATCGCTAGGGCCCCCGTTGTGTAGCGGCCTAGCACGCCGCCCTCTCAAGGCGGTAGCGCCGGTTCGAATCCGGTCGGGGGTACGGTGTAACCACCATGGCCTATGGTGTAATTGGCAACACTACGGTTTCTGGTACCGTCATTCTTGGTTCGAGTCCAGGTAGGCCAGCTCGCAGAGCTTCATCTGCACCAGCGGATCTGATCCGCGAAGGCCCCCGTTGTGTAGCGGCCTAGCACGCCGCCCTCTCAAGGCGGTAGCGCCGGTTCGAATCCGGTCGGGGGTACAAAACGAAGAAGCCCTTCCCTTCGGGGGAGGGCTTCTTCGCTGTTCCCTCGTTACCCGCGCACAACTCCGGCCCACCGCTGCGGCGTTGAAGCGGTGGGCCGGGGGACGGACAGGAGGGACGGAGACGTCAGCCGTTACGGCGGAGCGCCTCGGAGAGACGGGCGGCGGCGTCGATGACCGCCTGGGCGTGCATACGGCCCGGGTGGCGCGTCAGACGCTCGATCGGACCCGAGACCGACACGGCGGCCACGACGCGGTTCGACGGGCCGCGTACGGGCGCGGAGACGGACGCGACGCCCGGCTCCCGCTCACCGATCGACTGGGCCCAGCCGCGGCGCCGTACGCCCGACAGGGCCGTCGCCGTGAAGCGGGCGCCCTGGAGGCCGCGGTGCAGCCGCTCGGGCTCCTCCCAGGCCATCAGGATCTGCGCGGAGGAGCCGGCCTTCATGGTCAGCGTCGAGCCGACCGGCACGGTGTCCCGCAGGCCCGAGAGCCGCTCGGCCGCCGCCACGCAGATGCGCATGTCGCCCTGCCGGCGGTAGAGCTGCGCGCTCTCGCCGGTGACGTCGCGCAGATGCGTCAGCACCGGGCCCGCGGTCGCGAGCAGGCGGTCCTCGCCGGCCGCGGCCGCGAGCTCCGAGAGGCGCGGTCCGAGGATGAACCGGCCCTGCATGTCACGGGCCACCATCCGGTGGTGTTCCAGTGCCACGGCGAGTCGATGTGCCGTGGGTCGTGCGAGTCCCGTCGCCGCGACCAGTCCTGCGAGGGTGGCCGGACCGGACTCCAGGGCGCTCAGGACAAGGGCTGCCTTGTCGAGAACGCCTACGCCGCTAGAGTTGTCCATGCAACGATACTCGCGTCTCACTCTGTGAAACGCAAGTTCAATTTTCCGAGGACCTTGGCACTCTGGTGATGCGGCCGCACAACGGCCCGCGAAACGGGTCTCTAGTTGTGCCGACGCAGACGTCGGCCGGAGGGAAAGCGATGGGTAGGACACTCGCGGAGAAGGTCTGGGACGACCATGTCGTCCGGCGCGCAGAGGGCGAGCCCGACCTCCTCTTCATCGATCTGCACCTGCTGCACGAGGTGACCAGCCCCCAGGCCTTCGACGGTCTGCGCCAGAACGGCCGGCAGGTGCGGCGCCTCGACCTCACCATCGCCACCGAGGATCACAACACCCCGACCCTCGACATCGACAAGCCCATCGCGGACCCCGTCTCCCGCGCCCAGCTGGAGACCCTGCGGAAGAACTGCGCCGAGTTCGGCGTCCGGCTGCACCCGCTGGGCGACGTCGAGCAGGGCGTCGTCCACGTCGTCGGTCCGCAGCTGGGCCTGACCCAGCCGGGCACGACCGTCGTCTGCGGCGACTCGCACACCTCCACGCACGGCGCCTTCGGCGCCCTGGCGTTCGGCATCGGCACCAGCCAGGTCGAGCACGTGCTCGCCACCCAGACGCTGCCGCTGGCCCGCCCGAAGACCATGGCCATCACGATCGACGGCGAACTGCCCGAGGACGTCACCGCCAAGGACCTGATCCTCGCGATCATCACCAAGATCGGCACCGGCGGCGGCCAGGGCTACATCCTGGAGTACCGCGGCTCCGCCATCGAGAAGCTCTCGATGGAGTCCCGGATGACCATCTGCAACATGTCGATCGAGGCCGGCGCCCGCGCGGGCATGATCGCCCCCGACGAGACCACCTTCGCCTACCTGGAGGGCCGCGCCCACGCCCCCGAGGGCGAGGACTGGGACGCCGCCGTCGCGTACTGGAAGACCCTGAAGTCCGACGAGGACGCGGTCTTCGACGCCGAGGTCGTCATCGACGCCGCCTCGCTGGCGCCGTTCGTCACCTGGGGCACCAACCCCGGCCAGGGCGCACCGCTTTCGGCGAACGTCCCCGACCCGGCTTCGTACGAAGACGCTTCGGAGCGCCTCGCCGCCGAAAAGGCCCTGGAGTACATGGGGTTGACCGCCGGACAGCCGCTGCGCGACATCAAGGTCGACACCGTCTTCGTAGGCTCCTGCACCAACGGCCGCATCGAGGACCTGCGCAACGCCGCCGGACTGCTCAAGGGCCGCCAGGTCGCCGACGGTGTCCGCATGCTGGTCGTCCCCGGCTCCGTCCGGGTCGCCCTGCAGGCCGTCGAGGAGGGCCTGGACAAGGTCTTCAAGGAGGCCGGCGCCGAATGGCGGCACGCGGGCTGCTCGATGTGTCTGGGCATGAACCCCGACCAACTGGCTCCCGGTGAGCGCTCCGCGTCCACCTCCAACCGCAACTTCGAGGGCCGGCAGGGCAAGGGCGGCCGGACCCACCTGGTCTCGCCCCAGGTCGCCGCCGCCACCGCCGTACTGGGCCACCTGGCCTCCCCGGCCGATCTGTCCGACGTCGCCACCACCGCGGGGGTCTGAGGAACCATGGAAGCTTTCACCACGCACACCGGCCGGGCCGTCCCGCTGCGCCGCAGCAACGTCGACACCGACCAGATCATCCCGGCGCACTGGCTCAAGAAGGTCACCCGCGACGGCTTCGAGGACGGCCTCTTCGAGGCCTGGCGCAAGGACTCCGAGTTCATCCTCAACCGCCCCGAGCGGCAGGGTGCCTCGGTCTTGGTCGCCGGCCCTGACTTCGGCACCGGCTCCTCCCGTGAGCACGCCGTCTGGGCGCTCCAGAACTACGGCTTCCAGACGGTCATCTCCGCCCGCTTCGCCGACATCTTCCGCGGCAACTCGCTGAAGAACGGCCTGCTGACCGTCGTCCTGCCGCAGGAGACGGTGGACGCGCTCTGGGAGCTGACCGAGGCCGACCCGACCGCCGAGATCACCGTCGACCTGGAGCGGCGCAAGGTCCTGGCCGCCGGGATCGACGCGGACTTCGAGCTCGACGAGAACGCCCGCTGGCGTCTGCTGAACGGACTCGACGACATCAGCCTCACCCTTCAGAACGAAGGGGACATCGCGGCCTACGAGGCGGCGCGACCGGCCCACAAGCCCCGTACAATTACGGTCTGAGCAGCGCTTTTCCAAGACTGCGCCCCCCACCGCCAGGTGGGGGGCGCAGTCGCTTGTTGGGACCCTGTCGGGCGACAACTCGCCCTAGATGGCACAATCGGTGCATGGAACGCGACAGCCAACTCGAGCTCTACGAGTCAGTCGCCGCCCGATTGAAGGAAGCGCACACAAGAGTGCGCTCACTGCAAGTCCCGGAGGGCGTAAGGATGGCGCTGTCCCGGAAGCTGCTGGTCGTGACGGCCGCGGCGAAGCACGATCTCAAGGACGCGGCAGCGCGTCTGGACCGGTTGATGAAGGACCTCGACGAGGGCCGATTCCCAGAGGACGACTGACACCAGGAACTCCGCAGCGGGTCTTTCGCGTTGCGGCACTAGGGTGATTAGCCCGTTTCGTGTTTGATTTGCGGTATATACATGCCTAACGTGCGAAAAAGCTTGAACACTTTCGTTCTGGCAATGTCTCCGAAGGGGAAGACGTGAACAAGGCGCAGCTCGTAGAAGCGATTGCCGACAAGATGGGCGGTCGCCAGCAGGCCGCCGAAGCCGTCGACCACGTGCTCGACGCCATCGTGCGTGCCGTGGTCGGGGGGGACCGGGTCTCGGTCACGGGCTTCGGCTCGTTCGAGAAGGTCGACCGTCCGGCCCGCTACGCCCGCAACCCGCAGACGGGCGAGCGCGTCCGGGTCAAGAAGACCTCGGTTCCGCGCTTCCGTGCGGGTCAGGGCTTCAAGGACCTGGTCAGCGGCTCGAAGAAGCTCCCCAAGGGTGGCGAGGTCTCCGTCAAGAAGGCCCCCAAGGGCAGCCTCACCGGTGGCGCCGCCGCCGCGACCGTGAAGAAGGCCGCGGCCAAGAAGGCCACCACCGCCAAGAAGGCCGCCGCGAAGAAGGCGACCCCGGCGAAGAAGGCCACGACGGCCGCCGCGAAGAAGGCGACCCCGGCCAAGAAGACCACCACGGCCACGACCGCGGCGGCGAAGAGGACCACCCCCGCGGCGAAGAAGGCCTCGACGGCGGCGAAGAAGACCACGACCGCCGCCGCCAAGAAGACCACCACGACCGCCGCGAAGAAGGCCGTGAAGGCCACGGCCAAGAAGACCGCGCCGGCCGCGAAGAAGGCCACGGCGACGAAGGCGCCCGCGAAGAAGACCACGGCGCGCAAGACGACCGCCAAGAAGGCCGCCGCCAAGAAGTAGGACGAGCGGTACCACCCGCCGGGCCGGGCTCCCCATCCAGGAGCCCGGCCCGCGGCGCGCTCTGGGGGAGATGGGGAGGGGGAGGGGAGAGGAGAACGGCGGGGAGGAGGGGAGTCGCTCAGAAGGTCTGGAGCGTCACCAGCGTGATCCGCAGGCCTGCCCCCGACGTACCGGGCTCCGCCTCGATCCGCACCCGCTGGCCCGGCCGCAGCAGCCGCAGCCCGCCCGCGTCGAAGGCCTCCGCCCCGAACTCCACGGGGGTGCCGTCGTCGAGCAGCACACTGCCGCTGCGGGTCTCGGAGTCGTACGTGTACGCGGTCGCCTGCATGGACCGCAGCCTATCCGGCCGCCGGCAGCCACCGGGCGGCCGTCCGCGGGCCGAGCCCCAGCGCCCGGGCCTCCGCCAGATCCTCGCCGGTGTCCACGTCCCGGCGTACGGAATCCACCCCGGCCAGCCGGATTTCCACCGCGCCCGACGACAAATGCCGCAGCCTCGACGCGCCCCCGAATGCCGGTTCCAATTTCACGCCCGGACCCGCCGAGAGGAATGTCGTACCTATTTCGGCGGCATCCGCGAGAAATGCTCTCGGAAATTTCCGGGCGGTGTCCAGGACCCGGGCCAGCTCCGGGGTCCGCAGCGCCGGCAGATCGGCGTTGAGCGCGGCCACGCGCGCGTGCGGCAACCGCTCCCGTATCGCGTCGACCCCGTGCGCCAGCGCCGCGTTGAGCCCCGCCGCCGGGGTGTCCGGCACGATCCGCGCCCCCAGGGCAGCGAGGGCGGTCCCGGCCGTCGGGTCGTCCGTGACGACCACCACATCCCGTACGCGCGCGCAGTTCAGCACGGCCCCCACCGTGTCCTCGGCGAACGCGAGGGCCAGCCGGGGGCGCAGCAGGGGTCCTGTCGCCGCGGCCAGTCTGCTCTTCGCCAGGGCAAGGGGTTTCAGGGGTACGACCAGGTACCAGCCGTCGTCCGCGTCGCTGTTCATCGGGGCCCATTCTGTCCCGCCCGCGCGGTCCGCCGGGGGCCCCGGGGCGTACCGTGTCCTCGACAGACCAGGAGCATGGGGCGACACTTGACCCCCTGCCAGCCAGTCCCGGAGAAAGGTGTCCGAGTGCCCCGCCGCAGAATCGGCTTCTGGTACCGCCTCGCGGCGGTCATCGCCAAACCCCCCCTGGTGGTTCTGTTCAAGCGGGACTGGCGCGGTATGGAGCACATTCCGGCCGACGGCGGATTCATCACCGTGGTCAACCACAACTCCTACCTGGACCCGCTGTCCTACGCGCATTACCAGTACAACACCGGTCGCGTCCCGCGCCTTCTCGCCAAGGCGGGCCTCTTCAAGAGCCCCTTCGTCGGCATGATGCTGCGCAACACCGGCCAGATCCCCGTCTACCGCGAGACGACCAACGCGCTGGACGCCTTCCGCGCCGCCGTCGCCGCCATCGAGAGCGGCGAGTGCGTCGCCTTCTACCCCGAGGGCACCCTGACCCGGGACCCCGACATGTGGCCGATGGCCGGCAAGACGGGCGCCGCCCGCGTCGCGCTCCTCACCAAGGTCCCGGTCGTCCCGGTGGCCCAGTGGGGCGCCAACCTCGCGATGCCGCCGTACGCCAAGGACAAGAAGCTCAGCCTCTTCCCCCGCAAGACGCTGATCGTCCAGGCCGGTCCGCCGGTCGACCTCTCCCGCTTCGACGGTCTCGAGCCGACCCCCGAGGTGCTCCGCGAGGCCACCGAGGTCATCATGGCCGCCATCACCGCCCTCCTGGAGGAGGTCCGCGGTGAGAAGGCGCCCGCCGAACCGTACGACCACCGCAAGGCCCGCCTCGAACAGCGGCGCAAGGCCGCCGAGGCCGCCGAGAAGGGCACCAAGTGACCAAGGCAGCCGTCTTCGGCAACGGATCCTGGGGCACCGCCTTCGCGATGGTGCTCGCCGACGCGGGCTGCGAGGTGAGCCTCTGGGGCCGCCGCGCGGAGCTCGCGAAGGAGATCAACGCCACCCGGGTCAACCCCGACTACCTCCCGGGCATCGAACTCCCCCGGGCGATCACGGCCACCGCGGACCCGGCCGAGGCCGCCCACGGCGCCGACTTCACCGTCCTCGTCGTCCCCTCGCAGACCCTGCGCGGCAACCTCGCCGCCTGGAAGCCGCTGCTCGCCCCGGACACCGTCCTCGTCTCCCTCATGAAGGGCGTCGAACTCGGCACGGCCGAGCGGATGAGCGAGGTCGTCATGGAGGTCGCGGACGTGCCCGCCGAGCGCGTGGCCGTCCTCACCGGACCCAACCTCGCCCTGGAGATCGCCTCCCGGCAGCCCGCCGCCGCCGTCGTCGCCTGTGTCGACGAGTCGGTCGCGCAGCGGTTCCAGGCCGCCTGCATGACTCCGTACTTCCGCCCGTACACGCACACCGACGTCGTCGGCTGCGAGCTCGGCGGCGCGGTCAAGAACGTCATCGGGCTCGCCGTCGGCATCGCCAACGGCATGGGCCTCGGCGACAACTCGAAGGCCACGCTCATCACCCGCGGCCTCGCCGAGACCACCCGCCTCGGCCTCGCCATGGGCGCCGACCCGCTGACCTTCTCCGGCCTCGCGGGCCTCGGCGACCTGGTGGCCACCTGCTCCTCGCCGCTCTCCCGGAACAACACCTTCGGCACCAACCTGGGCCGCGGGATGACCCTCCAGGAGACCATCGCGGCCACCAAGCAGACCGCCGAGGGCGTCAAGTCCTGCGAGTCCGTGCTGGATCTGGCCCGCCGCCACGGTGTCGACATGCCGATTACCGAGACCGTCGTCTCGATCGTCCACGAGGGCAAGCCGCCGGTCGTCGCCCTCAAGGAGCTGATGTCCCGCAGCGCGAAGTCCGAGCGCCGCTGACCTACGCGAAACGTCCGCGGGACGCACGCCGAACCTCCGCAGGACGTACGCGCGCGGGCGGGCGGGGCGCTCAGTCGTTCGGGAGTCGCAAGGTACGCTCATCGCGATATGAGCGAGAACACCCAGAGCCCCCGCAAGCCCCGCGTGGCCGTCGTCTTCGGCGGTCGCAGCTCCGAGCACGCCATCTCCGTCGTCACGGCGGGCGCCGTCCTGAGCGCCATCGACCGGGACAAGTACGACGTGCTGCCCATCGGCATCACGACGGACGGGCGCTGGGCGCTCACCGCTGACGCGCCCGAGCGCATGGCCATCGCCGACCGCGCCCTGCCGAACGTCACCGACCTGGCCGAGTCCGCGGAGGGCGGCGTCGTCCTCTCCGTCGACCCCGCCAACCGCGAGGTCGTCCTCAGCGAGCCCGGCACCGTGCCGAAGGCCCTCGGCGAGGTCGACGTGGTCTTCCCGATGTTGCACGGCCCGTACGGCGAGGACGGCACCCTCCAGGGCCTCCTGGAGCTCTCCGGAGTCCCCTACGTCGGCGCCGGCGTCCTCGCCTCCGCCGTGGGCCAGGACAAGGAGTACATGAAGCGCGTCTTCGTCTCCTTCGGCCTCCCCGTCGGCCCGTACGAGGTCATCCGCCCGCGCGAGTGGGACCAGAACCCGGCCGCCGCCCGCAAGAAGATCGTCGAGTTCGCCGCCGAGCACGGCTGGCCGCTCTTCGTGAAGCCGGCCCGCGGCGGCTCGTCCATGGGCATCACCAAGGTCGACGACCTCTCCGGCCTGGACGAGGCCATCGAGGAGGCCCGCCGCCACGACCCGAAGATCCTCGTCGAGTCGCTCCTGCGCGGCCGCGAGATCGAGTGCGGCGTCCTGGAGTTCGAGGACGGCCCGCGCGCCAGCGTCCCGGCCGAGATCCCGCCGGTCACGGACCACGACTTCTACGACTTCGAGGCCAAGTACATCGACTCGGCCTCCGGCATCGTGCCGGCGCCGATCGGCGACGAGGCCACCGCCGAGATCCAGCGACTGGCCGTCGCCGCGTACGAGGCGGTCTCCTGCGAGGGCCTGGTGCGCGCCGACTTCTTCCTCACGGAGGAAGGCGAGTTCGTCATCAACGAGATCAACACGATGCCCGGCTTCACGCCGATCTCCATGTACCCGCGCATGTGGCAGGCGAGCGGAGTCGACTACCCCGAGCTCGTCGACCGGCTGATCCAGGCCGCGCTGACCCGCTCCACGGGCCTGCGCTGACGGGAAGCCGGTAGCCCTGCCCCGGAAGCCCTGAGCCGGCACGGACCATGAGATCCGGAGTGCGTCTAGACGCACTCCGGATCAATGCCGCAGGGGATCGTCCGCGCCACGGGGGCCGCGAGATCCGCGAGCGGCGTCGCGTCGTGGGCGTACCGCTCGTCCATCGTCACCTCGACGTACGTCTTGCGGTACACCGAGGTGAAACGGGGCCCGCCGCCCTCCGGACGCTCCAGCATCCAGTTCACGCCGTTCGCCTCGACGGCCTGGGAGTTCGGATCGCTCATCTTTTCGGGCCGGGGGACCCCGCAGCGCAGTACGATCGCACCGTCGCCCCACCCGGCGGTCAGCTCGGAGCCCGGCTCCGGATCGCTCCGCCCAAGCCCTGCCACGGTGTCCGGCAGCTCCTTCTCCAGCGCCTGGCAGAGGGCCGCCTCCGCCGTCGACGGGCGGGGAACCGCCACGGACGCCCCGGCGTCCGTCCAGGAGCAGCCGGTGGCGGCCGACAGCAGGACGGCTGCCGTGACGAAGGCGGGCAGGCCGAAGGGCCGGTGGGAAGACTTCACCGGCCAAGCGTAGACGGGGGCTACAGATGAACGACCGGGCAGGTGAGGGTACGCGTGATGCCGTCCACTTGCTGGACCTTGGCGACCACCATGCGGCCCAACGCGTCGACCGTGTCCGCCTCCGCGCGCACGATCACGTCATAGGGACCGGTCACGTCTTCGGCCTGGAGCACCCCCGGGATCTTGGAGATGGTCTCGGCGACGGTCGACGCCTTGCCCACCTCGGTCTGAATAAGGATGTACGCCTGTACCACGGAACCTCCAGGGCGACCACGAGGATCTTGTGGGAGAAAGGGACGCCACGGTACCGCGTCGCCGCGGGCCACGGGGAGACCCGCGCGTCCCGGGGCACTCGCGTTGTGGCGTACGCACGACAGAAGTTGACGGTCTACTTGACGGTACCCAGCACGGTGACGGCCCGCGACCCGCGGCGCGCCCAGACGCGCCCCCGCCCGCCGGCCGGCACGAAGACACGAGGTGAGGCGCGGTGAAGGGCACAGTCGGAGAGCTGGGCGAGTTCGGGCTCATCAGGGAGCTCACGTCCCGGCTCACCTCCACCCCGGCGGTACGGATCGGGCCCGGCGACGACGCCGCGGTCGTCTCCGCACCCGACCGGCGCGTGGTGGCCAGCACGGACATCCTCCTCGAAGGACGTCACTTCCGCCGCGACTGGTCGACGGCGTACGACGTCGGCCGCAAGGCCGCCGCGCAGAACCTCGCCGACATCGCCGCCATGGGCGCGGTCCCCACCGCGCTCCTCCTCGGCCTCGTCGTCCCCGCCGAACTTCCCGCCACCTGGCCCGTCGAACTCATGGACGGACTGCGGGACGAATGTCAGGTCGCGGGTGCGGCCGTGGTCGGCGGCGACGTCGTCCGCGGCGACACCATCACCATCGCCATCACCGCACTCGGCGATCTCCGCAACCACGACCCGGTGACCCGGGGCGGGGCCCAGCCCGGCGACGTCGTCGCCTACACGGGCTGGCTCGGCTGGTCCGCCGCCGGATACGCGGTCCTCTCCCGCGGCTTCCGCTCGCCCCGCGCCTTCGTCGAGGCCCACCGCAGGCCCGAGCCGCCGTACCACGCGGGTCCCGCGGCGGCGGGACTCGGCGCCACCGCCATGTGCGACGTCAGCGACGGACTGATCGCCGACCTCGGCCACATCGCCGAGGCCAGCAAGGTCCGCATCGACCTGCGCTCCGGGCTCATCGACATCCCCACCCAGATGAACGACATCGGCCAGGCCGTCGGCGTCGACCCCATGCAGTGGGTGCTCACCGGGGGAGAGGACCACGCCATCGTGGCCACCTTCCCGCCGGACGTGAAGCTCCCGGCCCGCTGGAAGGTCATCGGCGAGGTCCTGAACCCCTCGGCCCTGCCGCAGGTCACCGTGGACGGCGCCCCCTGGCACAGCGCGGGCGGCTGGGACCACTTCGGGGAGACGGAGTGACCGCTGGGCCCCCGCCGGGCCCCGCGCGCGTGCCCCCGCTCGTGCTCACCGTCGCCGGATCCGACTCCGGCGGCGGGGCCGGCATCCAGGCCGACCTGAAGACGATGCTCGCGCTCGGCGTCCACGGCATGAGCGTGCTCACCGCCGTCACCGCCCAGAACTCGCGGGGCGTCCAGGGCGCGTGGGAGCTGCCCGAGGAGGCCGTACGGGCCCAGTACCGGGCCGTCGTCGACGACATCGGCGTCCAGGCGGTGAAGACGGGCATGCTGGCCTCCGCCGGACTCGTCGAGACGGTGGCGGAGCTCCTCGCCGGGACGGCGGCGCCGGTGGTCGTGGACCCCGTCGGCGTCTCCAAGCACGGGGACTCGCTGCTTGCGGCCTCGGCGCTCGCATCCGTACGGACGAAGCTGCTGCCCGTCGCGACCGTCGCCACCCCCAACCTGGACGAGGTGGCGCAGCTCACAGGCGTCCACGTCCTGCGCGAGAGCGACATGCGGGTCGCCGCCGAGGCGATCCTGGCCTACGGGGCGGACTGGGCCCTGATCAAGGGCGGGCACCTGCCCACCGGGCACGAGGCCGTCGACCTGCTCACGGACGGCACCGAGGAGCACTGGCTGCGCGCACCCCGGCACGACAACCGGCACACGCACGGCACGGGCTGCACGCTCGCCTCGGCGGTGGCCTCGGGCCTCGCCAAGGGCCTGGCGGTACCGGAGGCGGTACGGCAGGCCAAGGAGTACGTGACCGGGGCCATCGCCGCCGGATTCGCCCTGGGCTCGGGCATCGGCCCGGTCGACCACGCCTGGCGCTTCAGGGCGTAACGGTAGAACGGCTTCCGGAAAGGATTCCGGGTACGGCAAGAGGCCGGTTCACCTAGGTGAACCGGCCTCTCAAGGCGACCGCAGGGGCTGCGCTACGACGGAACGTCGCGATTAGCGCGAGACCTTGCCGGCCTTGATGCACGAGGTGCAGACGTTGAGCCGCTTCGGCGTCACACCGACCACGGCACGCACGCGCTGGATGTTCGGGTTCCAGCGACGGGACGTACGGCGGTGCGAGTGCGAGATGTTGTTGCCGAAGCCCGGCCCCTTGCCGCAGACGTCGCAGTTGGCAGCCACGGGTCACTCCAAAAGCTTCAGAATTACAGTGAAATCCGGCGCACCGGAATCAGGAGTCTGAAGTGGCTTGCCGGGGGATGGCCCGGTGGGAACCGGGCAACCGAAGCAGCATACAACGCCTGCATCGGTGGAACGAAACTACCATGGTCTGCGCCGACCTCGCCCCCGACCCAGGTCACTGGGGCCCCTGCTCGAGCGAAGCCGAGAGCTTGGGGGAAGGACCCCCCGGGTCTACCCTGCGGTGAGCTCACCGCCGAAGGAGGCCCCCTGTTGTCGCGAGCCCTTCAGCCTTTCGAGGAGCTCGTCGAGCTCGACGCCGAAGCGCTCCGGACCTGGTCCGCGCGGGCGCTCGAAGCCCTCGGGCGGGAGCGCGAGGAGATCGACGCGATCAACGTCTACCCGGTCGCGGACGGGGACACCGGCACCAACCTGTACCTGACGGCGGAAGCCGCCCACCAGGCCGTCGAAGCCGTCTTCGCCGCCGCCGAACCCGACGCCGCCGAGACCGTACGGGCCATGGCGCACGGGGCCCTGCTCGGCGCCCGCGGCAACTCCGGGACCATCCTCGCCCAGCTGCTGCGCGGCATGGCGGCCGTCCTCGTCGAAGGACATGACGGTGATCACCTCGCCCGCGCCCTCGCGGAGGCCGCCGACGCCGCCCGCCGGGCCGTCGCCCGCCCCGTCGAGGGCACGATCCTCACCGTGGCCTCCGCCGCGGCGAAGGCCTGCACCGGCGGCGGCGGGCTCGTGGAGGTGGCGGGAAGCGCCTACGAGGGCGCCAGGACCGCCCTGGCCACCACCCGGGGCCAGCTGGACGTCCTCACCCGGGCCGGCGTCGTGGACGCCGGCGGACAGGGCCTCGTGACGGTCCTCGGAGCGCTCGTGGAGACCGTCACCGGCCGGACCCCGGCCCGCCCCGAGACACCGCCGCACGGCGTGGTCGTGCCGGCCGCCCCCGCCGCGCCCGGGGAATGCGGCACCGAGGACGGACCCGCGTACGAGGTGATCTACCTCCTGGAGGCCGAGGACGCGGCCGTGGACCTGCTCAGGTCCCGCCTCGACGCGCTGGGGGAGTCCCTGGTCGTCGTCGGCGGCGACGGGCTCTGGAACGTCCATGTGCACGTCGACGACGCCGGAGCCGCCGTCGAGGCCGGCATCGAGGCGGGACGCCCCCACCGGATCCGCGTCACCCACTTCGCGAGCACCCCGGCCGAGCCGGACGCGCGCGGGGCACGGGCCCAGCGCGCGGTGGTCGCCGTCGTCCCCGGCGCGGGCCTCGCCGGACTGTGCGCCGAGGCCGGCGCCACCACCGTCCAGACCCGCCCGGGCGAACAGCCCGCGGGAGACGAACTCGTCGACGCGATCCGACGGGCGCACGCCCGCGAGGTCGTCCTCCTGCCCAACGACACCGAGCTGCGCCAGACGGCCGTCGCCGCCGCCGAACGGGCCCGGGCGGAGGGCATCCGCGTCGCCCTCATCCCGACCCGGGCCGCCGTCCAGGGCATCGCCGCCCTCGCCGTCCACGAACCGGACCGCCGCTTCGACGAGGACGTCGTCGCCATGACGGCCGCCGCGGGCGCCACCCGCTACGCCGAACTCGCCGTCGCCGAGCGCCAGTCCTTCACCTCGGCCGGCGTCTGCCAGGCCGGCGACGTCCTCGGCCTCATCGAGGGCGACGTCGCCGTCATCGGCCAGGACCTCACCGAGACGGCCCGCACGGTCCTCGACCGCATGCTCTCGGCCGGCGGCGAACTCGTCACCCTGATCGTCGCCGACGACACCCCGCCCGACCTGGCCACCGCCCTCGAACGCCACGTCCGCCGCGGCTACCTGGCCGTCGACACGACCACGTACCACGCGGGAGAGGGCGCCCCGCCGCTGCTCATCGGAGTGGAGTGAGAGCGCCCGGACTTTGACCTCGCGAGATCGCGGCCCCAAAGCCCGGGCGCTCAGGCACACCGTGTCGCTCGGAGGCGTGGTGTGCAGTGACTCCGCCGGTGCGTGATGCGGTGGCTCCTCACTTGCCCGCTTACGCGAACTCATGACGGACAAGCCCTGCCCGATGCCCAACGGCATACCGAGAACCTAGCGCCCCACCGGCACGGGTGTCCGCGAGTTCCAGAATCGCGGGGAGGGCCGAAATGTCAGCGTGGTGGTGTGCAATAGATTCCGTGCCCGCGCTCGACGAACCACTCAAGAAGTCCCTCGGCCCCGCCACCGCCAAGGTCATGGCCGAGGCGCTCGACCTGCACACGGTCGGGGACCTGCTCCACCACTACCCCCGCCGGTACGCCGAGCGGGGGGAGCTGACCACCCTCGCCGACCTGCCGCTCGACGAGCACGTCACGGTCGTCGCGCAGGTCGCCGACGCCCGCGTGCTCACCTTCAACGGCTCCAAGGGACGCGGCCAGCGCCTCGAAGTGACCATCACGGACGGCAGCGGCCGCCTCCAACTGGTCTTCTTCGGCAAGGGCGTGCACAAGCCGCACAAGGACCTGCTGCCCGGCACCCGCGCGATGTTCTCCGGCAAGGTCTCGCTCTTCAACCGGCGCCTCCAGCTCGCCCACCCCGCGTACGAACTCCTCCGCGCCGACGACGCCGCAGCCGAGAGCGCGGACAGCGTGGCCGGCTGGGCCGGGGCCCTCATCCCGATCTACCCGGCCACCACCAAACTGGAGTCCTGGAAGATCGCCAAGGCCGTCGACGCCGTCCTGCCGCACGCCGCGGACGCCGTCGACCCCCTGCCGCCCGCCCTCCGCGAGGGCCGCGGCCTCTCCGAGCTGCCCGACGCCCTGCGGAAGATCCACCGCCCCCGTACGAAGGCGGACGTCGCCGACGCCCGCGACCGGCTCAAGTGGGACGAGGCCTTCGTCCTCCAGGTCGCCCTCGCCCGCCGACGGCACGCCGACACCCAACTCCCCGCCGTCGCCCGGCGCCCCGTCCCCGGTGCCATCCTCGACGCCTTCGACGCCAAGCTGCCCTTCACCCTCACCGACGGCCAGCGGAAGGTCACCCGCGAGATCTTCGACGACCTCGCCACCGAACACCCCATGCACCGCCTCCTCCAGGGGGAGGTCGGATCGGGGAAGACGATGGTCGCCCTGCGCGCCATGCTCGCCGTCGTCGACGCCGGGGGACAGGCCGCGATGCTCGCGCCCACCGAGGTCCTCGCCCAGCAGCACCACCGCTCGGTCACCGAGATGATGGGCGAGCTCGCCGAGGGCGGGATGCTCGGCGGCGCCGACCGCGCCACCAAGGTCGTCCTGCTCACCGGCTCCATGGGCACCGCCGCCCGCCGGCAGGCCCTGCTCGACCTCGTCACCGGCGAGGCCGGGATCGTCATCGGCACGCACGCGCTGATCGAGGACAAGGTGCAGTTCCACGACCTCGGCCTGGTCGTCGTCGACGAACAGCACCGCTTCGGCGTCGAGCAGCGCGACGCCCTGCGCGGCAAGGGCAAGCAGCCGCCCCACCTCCTGGTGATGACCGCCACCCCCATCCCGCGCACCGTCGCCATGACCGTCTTCGGCGACCTGGAGACCTCCGTCCTCGACCAGCTCCCCGCGGGACGCTCCCCGATCGCCACCCACGTCGTCCCCGCCGCCGACAAACCGCACTTCCTCGCGCGCGCCTGGGAGCGGGTGCGCGAGGAGGTGGAGAACGGCCACCAGGCGTACGTCGTCTGCCCCCGCATCGGCGACGAGGAGGACCAGAAGAAGAAGTCCAAGGCGTCCGCCGAGGACGAGGCCGAGAAGCGCCCGCCGCTCGCCGTCCTCGAGGTCGCCGAGAAGCTCCGCACGGGCCCCCTCGCGGGCCTGCGGATCGCCGTCCTGCACGGCCGCATGCACCCCGACGACAAGGACGACGTCATGCGCCGCTTCGCCGCAGGCGACCTCGACGTCCTCGTCGCCACCACCGTCATCGAGGTCGGCGTCAACGTCCCCAACGCCACCGCCATGGTGATCATGGACGGCGACCGCTTCGGCGTCTCCCAGCTCCACCAGCTCCGCGGCCGCGTGGGCCGGGGATCCGCCCCCGGCCTCTGCCTCCTCGTCACCGAGATGCCGGAGGCCAGCCCCGCCCGGGAGCGCCTCGCCGCCGTCGCCGCCACCCTCGACGGCTTCGAGCTCTCCCGCATCGACCTCGAACAGCGCCGGGAGGGCGACGTCCTCGGCCAGGCCCAGTCCGGCGTCCGCTCCTCCCTCAAGGTGCTCACCGTCATCGACGACGAGGAGGTCATCGCCGCCGCCCGCGAGGAGGCCACCGCGGTCGTCCTCGCCGACCCGGACCTCACCGCCCACCCCGGACTGCGCACCGCCCTCGAGGCCCTGCTCGACAAGGACCGGGAGGAGTACCTGGAGAAGGGCTGACCGCAGCCCGGCGGCAACCGCCATAAGCTGATGCGTACGCAATGGCTCATGGAGAACGAGGACACCGATGACCCGCGTGATCGCCGGTATCGCCGGCGGACGCCGCATGGCCGTACCCCCGGGCACTGGCACCCGCCCCACCTCCGACCGGGCGCGTGAGGGCCTCTTCTCCACCTGGGAGGCGTTCCTCGGCACCCTCGAAGGGACCCGGGTCGCCGACCTGTACGCCGGCTCCGGCGCCGTCGGGCTCGAAGCGCTCTCCCGGGGCGCGGTCCACGCGCTCCTCGTCGAGGCCGACCCCCGCGCCGCGAAGACGATCCGCGACAACATCAGGACGCTCGGCCTGCCCGGCGCCGAACTGCGGACCGGCAAGACGGAGCAGATCGTGACAGGTCCGGCCCCGGCCGACCCGTACGACCTGGTCTTCCTCGACCCGCCGTACGCCGTCGCGGACGACGATCTTCGCGAGATCCTCCTCACACTCCGCTCGGAGGGCTGGCTCACTGGCGATGCCCTCGTCACCGTGGAGCGCAGCACCCGAGGCGGGGAGTTCGGCTGGCCGGACGGATTCGAGCCACTGCGGGCCCGTCGCTACGGCGAGGGAACGTTTTGGTACGGTCGCGCCGCCTCTACGTGCGAAGACGCACCATGACCGGACCGGAGAGCGAGGGACTCACGTTGCGCCGCGCCGTCTGTCCGGGGTCGTTCGACCCCATCACCAACGGACATCTCGACATCATCGCCCGCGCCTCCAAGCTGTACGACGTCGTACACGTCGCGGTGATGATCAACCAGTCCAAGCAGGGACTGTTCACGGTCGACGAGCGGATCGAGCTGATCCGCGAGGTCACCGCCGACTTCGGCAACGTCGAGGTGGAGTCCTTCCACGGACTCCTCGTCGACTTCTGCAAGCAGCGGGACATCCCCGCCATCGTCAAGGGCCTGCGCGCGGTCAGCGACTTCGACTACGAGTTGCAGATGGCGCAGATGAACATCGGGCTCTCGGGCGTGGAGACCCTCTTCGTCCCCACCAACCCGACGTACAGCTTCCTCTCCTCCTCGCTGGTCAAGGAGGTGGCGGCCTGGGGCGGCGACGTCTCGCACCTGGTCCCGCCGCAGGTCCTCGGCCGGCTTACCGAGCGCCTCGCGCGGAAGTGACGCGCGGCCATCACCCCTGACGCTCCGTCACCTGGTGTCGGACGGGAGCCGACTGCCCTTACAGTCGTCCCGTCCGTCTCCATCCAGCTGTAGAGAGTGGCGAGCACCCGGTGGACGTGCAGAAGAAGCTCGACGAGATCGTCGCGACCGTTCAGGGCGCCCGTTCCATGCCCATGTCGGCATCCTGCGTGGTCAACCGCGCCGAGCTGCTCTCCCTGCTCGAAGAGGTACGGGACGCCCTGCCCGGCTCCCTCGCCCAGGCCCAGGAGCTGATCGGCGGCCGCGAGCAGCTGGTCGAGCAGGCCCGCCAGGAGGCCGACCGGATCATCGAGGCCGCTCACGCCGAGCGCGGCTCGATCGTCTCCGACACCCAGGTCGCCCGGGAGTCGCAGGGCGAGGCCGACCGGATCCTCGCCGAGGCCCGCCGCGAGGCCGAGGAGGTCCGCGCCGAGGCCGACGACTACGTCGACTCCAAGCTCGCCAACTTCGAGGTCGTCCTCAACAAGACCATCGGCTCCGTCGACCGGGGCCGCGAGAAGCTCCTCGGCCGCGGCCCGGGCCTCGACCGTGACGGGTACGCGGACGAGGACGCCCCCGAGTACAGCGCGGACCCGCAGACCCTGATCAGCAGGGCCGACGAGTACGTCGACGCCAAGCTCGGCGCCTTCGAGGCGGTCCTCAGCAAGACCCTGGAGGCCGTCGGGCGCGGGCGGCAGAAGCTGCACGGCCGGATCGCCACCGACGACCTCGGCGAGCACATGGCCGCGCAGGACGGGCTCGCCGGCACGGTGCACACCAGCGACGCCGACTACCTCGCCGGACTCGCGGAGCTCGCCGACCCCCAGCCGGCCCCGATCGCCGCCCAGGCCCCCGCGCAGATCCCGGCCCAGCAGCAGCCAGACCCGTACTACCAGCAGCAGCCGCAGCAGGACCCCGGGTACGGCTACCAGCAGCAGCCGGACCCGTACGGCTACCAGCAGCAGCCCGACCCGTACGCGTACCAGGGTCAGTACGGCTACGAGCAGCAGCACCAGTACCAGCCCCAGGCCCCGCAGCAGCAACAGCAGCCGGCCGCCGCGCTCGACGAAACCAGTTTCTTCGACACGAGCATGATCGACCTGGAGCAGTTGCGCCGGTACGAACAGGGGCAGTAAGGGGCTCAGGGCCCGGATTGGGCCCTGAGCGAAGCGTCCAGTATCCTGGCTCTTCGGTCGCGCGTATTCCGCGATCCCCGCTGCCCACTTCTGGCAGCCCCCTCACGATTCGAAAGCAGGAAGAGCCCTGAGCACGCGCCTTGACCACCGCAACCCCCTCGTGTTCGACACGCACGAGCTGGGGCGGCGTCCTGGCGCCCTCCAGCGGCTCTCGCGTTCCGTCGAGGCCCCCACGGCCCTCGGCGTCGAAGGGGTCATCGGAGTGCCCGAGGGCGCTCCCGTGGAAATCGATCTCCGTCTTGAGTCGGTCATGGAAGGGGTGCTTGTCACAGGCACCGCCCGTGCATCGGCCGAGGGGGAGTGCGTAAGGTGTCTGGAGCCCGTCGAGCTGGAGCTCGACGTGGACTTCCAGGAGATGTTCTCGTACCCCGACTCCGACGACCGGGGCCGCTCCAAGGCGGCCGCGGACGACGAAGCCGAGGAAGACGAGAGCATGACCCCCCTCGAGGACGGCATGTTCGACCTCGAACCTCTGCTGCTTGATGCGGTGGTGCTCGCACTGCCGATGCAGCCGGTGTGCCGGGTGGACTGTGCGGGTCTGTGCTCCGAGTGTGGAGCCAACCTGAACGAGAACCCGGACCACCATCATGATGCCGTCGACGCTCGTTGGGCGGCATTGCAGGGACTCGCCGGTTCGCTGGGAACCGATGAGAAGGACAACATGAGCGGCAAAGCCTCTGACGGGGACGTCCGAAGCGCCGCCGAGAAGCAGGAGAAGTAGCCGTGGCTGTTCCGAAGCGGAAGATGTCGCGCAGCAACACGCGCCACCGCCGGTCGCAGTGGAAGGCTGCGGTCCCCACCCTGGTTTCGTGTGAGCGTTGCCAGGAGCCGAAGCTGCAGCACATCGCGTGCCCGAGCTGCGGCACCTACAACAAGCGCCAGGTCCTCTCGGTCTGATTGGGCTGGTGAGAGGCGCAATGTCTGAGTCCCGCAAGACGGACGACAAGACGGACCATGCCTCGTCCCACACGCTTCTGGAAGGGCGGCTCGGCTATCAGCTCGAGTCCGCCCTTCTGGTGCGTGCACTGACCCACCGTTCGTTCGCGTACGAGAACGGCGGCCTGCCCACCAACGAGCGTCTCGAGTTCCTCGGGGATTCCGTGCTCGGCCTGGTGGTCACGGACACGCTGTACCGCACCCACCCCGACCTGCCCGAAGGCCAGCTGGCCAAACTGCGGGCCGCGGTGGTCAACTCACGTGCACTTGCGGAGGTCGGTCGTGGCCTCGAACTCGGCTCCTTCATCCGGCTCGGCCGGGGCGAAGAGGGCACGGGTGGCCGGGACAAGGCGTCCATCCTCGCCGACACCCTTGAAGCGGTGATCGGCGCGGTCTATCTCGACCAGGGCCTCGACGCGGCATCGAAGCTGGTTCACCGGCTCTTCGATCCGCTGATCGAGAAGTCCTCGAACCTCGGTGCGGGCCTGGACTGGAAGACCAGTCTCCAGGAGCTCACCGCGGCAGAGGGCCTGGGTGTGCCGGAGTACCTCGTCTCCGAAGAGGGCCCGGACCACGAGAAGGTCTTCACTGCTGCCGCCCGCGTCGGTGGTGTCTCGTACGGCACCGGCACTGGCCGCAGCAAGAAGGAAGCGGAGCAGCAGGCGGCGGAATCCGCGTGGCGCGAGATTCGCGCCGCCGCGGACGAGCGCGTGGCGGCGGCCAAGGCCGCTGCCGAAGCCGGTACGGGAGAGGTCGCCGACCCCTCTCCGTCCACCAACGGGGCGACGGCCTGAGGGCTGTCACCCACCGCTTCCACGAGAACCCCGCCTCAGGGCGGGGTTCTCGTTTTTTCCCCCGTGCGTACGCCGTAGGGTGGAAGCGCTGTCGATCGACGTCGTCCTGAGGAGTCCCGTGCCCGAGCTGCCCGAGGTCGAGGTCGTACGGCGCGGTCTGGAGCGCTGGGTCGCCGGGCGGACCGTGACCGAGGTCGAGGTGCTGCACCCGAGGGCCGTGCGGCGCCATCCGGCGGGTGGCCCGGACTTCGCGGCGCGGCTGAAGGGGCAGCGGTTCGAGGTGGCGCGGCGGCGGGGCAAGTACCTCTGGCTGCCGCTGGCCGACACCGGCACCTCCGTGCTCGGCCATCTCGGCATGAGCGGCCAGCTGCTCGTCCAGCCGGAGGACGCCGCCGACGAGAAGCACCTCCGCATCCGGATCCGCTTCGACGACGTCGCCGGCACCGAGCTCCGCTTCGTCGACCAGCGCACTTTCGGCGGGCTCTCGCTCCATGACCAGACCCCCGACGGGCTGCCGGACGTCATCGGGCACATCGCCCGCGATCCGCTGGACCCGGAGTTCGACGAGGACGCGTTCCACCGGGCGCTGCGGCAGCGCCGTACGACGGTCAAGCGGGCCCTGCTCGACCAGTCCCTGATCAGCGGCGTCGGCAACATCTACGCCGACGAGGCGCTCTGGCGGTCCCGGCTGCACTACGAGCGGCCCACCGCCACGCTCACCCGGCCGCGCTCGGCAGAGCTCCTCGGGCACGCCCGGGACGTGATGAACGAAGCCCTCGCGGTCGGCGGGACGAGCTTCGACAGCCTGTACGTGAACGTCAACGGCGAGTCCGGCTACTTCGACCGCTCGCTGGACGCCTACGGGCGCGAGGACGAGCCGTGTCACCGCTGCGGTACGCCGATGCGCAGACGCCCCTGGATGAACCGCTCCAGCTACTTCTGCCCGCGCTGCCAGCGGCCGCCGCGCCCTTAGGGCCTGTCCGGGCCGGGCCCTGAGGCGGCCTGCGCTCAGAGGCGGACTGCGCCCTGGCCGGGGGTCAGTTCGTGACGGCGGCCGCGGCCGGGGCCGTGCGCTCCGCGTCGTAGCTCTCGCGGGCCGCCTCCACCTGCGGCATCCGGCCTTCCACCAGCTCGATCAGGCCGATGAGCCGCTCCGCGATCTCGCGGCCGAGCGGGGTGAGCCGGTAGTCGACCCGGGGCGGGTTCGTGGGCTGTGCGTCGCGGTGGACCAGGCCGTCGCGCTCCAGGGCGTGGAGCGTCTGCGACAGCATCTTCTCGCTCACGCCGTCGACCCGGCGCCGCAGCTCGTTGAAGCGGAACGTCCCGTCGTACAGGGCGCCGAGGGTCAGGCTGCCCCAGCGGCCCGTCACGTGCTCCAGCGTGCCGCGCGAGGGACAGGCACGCGCGAAGACGTCGTAGGCGAGGTCGTCAGTCATGCCCTCCACCGTACTCGCGCACAGCGCTCACCGCCACGGTGGCGCTAACCACTCGCTTGCGCTTTCTAAAAGTTAGCGCTCTAATTCTGGTCATCACCCCGCAGACCTGTTCGAGGAGCTCCTTGTGGCCACCCCCGTCGTCTCCATCGCGTACCACTCCGGCTACGGCCACACCGCCGTCCTCGCCGAGGCGGTCCGCGACGGTGCCGCCGACGTCGGCGCCACCGTCCACCTGATCAAGGTCGACGGCATCACCGACGCCGAGTGGGAGCTGCTCGACTCCTCCGACGCGATCGTCTTCGGCTCCCCGACCTGCATGAGCACCGCCTCCGGCGCCTTCCACCAGTTCGCCGAGGCCACCTCGAAGCGCTGGTTCTCCGACGCGTGGCTGGACAAGCTCGCCGCCGGATTCACCAACTCCGGCTCCAAGAGCGGTGACAAGCTGCACACCCTGCAATTCTTCCAGACCCTCGCCGGCCAGCACGGCATGACCTGGGTCAACCTCGGCCTGAAGCCCGGCTGGAACAGCAGCGAGGCCTCCGAGAACGACCTCAACCGCCTCGGCTTCTTCTCCGGCGCCGGCGCCCAGACCCACACCGACCTGGGCCCCGACGGTGTCCACAAGGCGGACGTCGCCACCGCCGAGCACCTGGACCGTCGCGTCGCCGTCACCGCCCGCACCTTCGTGGCCGGCAAGGCCGCCGCCTGATCCCGCGCAGGAGAAAGGGCCCCGTCACCGGAGTGGTGACGGGGCCCTTTCGCTCGGTCGAACGGCTCAGCGGCCGAAGTCCTGGGTCCACCAGGGGCCGCCGTCACCGAAGTGCACGCCGACGCCCAGCGTCGTGAAGTCGCAGTTCAATATGTTGGCGCGGTGGCCGTCGCTGTTCATCCAGGAGTCCATCACGGCCGCCGCGTCCGCCTGGCCGCGCGCGATGTTCTCGCCGCCCAGGCCCGTGACGCCCGCCTGCTCCGCGCGCGCCCACGGCGTGTCCCCGTCCGGGTCCGTGTGGTCGAAGAAGTCGCGCTGCGCCATGTCCGTACTGAAGGCGCCGGCCAGCGCCGCGAGCTGCGCATCCGCGCGGACCGGGGTGCAGCCCACCTTGGCGCGCTCGACGTTGACCAGCCGGAGGACCTCCGCCTCGGCGGCCTCGTCGCGGTCGGCCGTGGAGGGGGCGGCCGAGGTCTCGACCGGCGCCTCGGTCGTCGGATCCGGCTTCGGCGCGACCGGCCGCGTCGTGGGCGCGACCGGGACCTTCGTGGCCACGGGCCTGGTGCTGCTCGCGGCCTTCGACGGGGTCGGCTTCGGGCTCGGCTTCGCGGAGGTGGACGGGGCCGCCGAGGGCGAGGCGGACTTGCTCGCGCTCGCGCTCGGGCGCGCACTCGGGCTCGTACCCGCCGTGCCGCTGCCGGTGCCGCCCGACGACTCGCCGCCGGCGGGCGTCTGGGTCGTCCCGCCCTGCGTCGTCAGTTCCGGGGCCTGCCGGGACTGGACCTGGCGCTCACCCGTACCGGCGTTCCCGGCGGTGAAGGTGTCACCGCCGGGCAGCAGGCCCGAGGCGACGGCCATGGCTCCCACCGCCACCGCCGCGGATGCGCCGAGGAGTCCGGTGCGCACGGGGGTGATCCGCCGCTTGCGGCGGCCACCCCGGTGCCGGCTGTCCGTACCGGCCGCGTAGTCTTCAGCGGCGGGTGCGGCGCCGGAGCGACGGTGGCGTCCCATCTGCTGCCTGCCTTCCTCTACGGAGCTCCGCCGTTCGCTGCGGATCTTTGCTGGCGTTTGCTGATCTTTGCTGTCGGCACGGATCGGGCCGACTGTCGAATGGCGCGCGCCCGAACGGGTGAGTCGCGTTCCGTCGGGACTGTACGCGATGAGGCGTCGGGGCGACGTGCTCATCGGGCAATCCGCCGGTTAGCGTGCAGCCATGAGTGACGACGTACGGATGACCGCCTGGGTGCGCGGCCGGGTACAGGGAGTGGGCTTCCGCTGGTTCACCAGGGCAAACGCACTGGAGATCGGCGGCCTCGCGGGCTTCGCCCTGAACCTCGACGACGGCCGGGTCCAGGTGGTGGCCGAGGGGCCGAGTGAGAATTGCCACCGTCTTCTCGACTGGCTCCGCACGGGCGACACGCCCGGTCGTGTGGACGGAGTGACGGAGATATGGGGCACACCGCGCGGAGGCTACGAGGGCTTCGCGATCCGCTGACATTCGCGGCGGCGACCCCTCTTCGGTGACCGGGAGGGGCGCCGGAAGGACGCACGGTAACGGGGGCGCGGCGGGAGAACTGCCTGGTGGTTGCCAAGAAGTGCGCGCCGTGGAAGGCTACCCATGAAGGATGATCGCCACGCCCCGAGGTGCCGGGTCGAGAGGTGCCGTCGCGTGCTGAGCGACCGCCCACTCCCCGGTCGCCCCTTCAAACGGGGCGTGATCGTGTTGACCGTCAAACTTTTTGGTGAGACGCTGGAATCCCCGCGCACCTTAGCTGTTTGGCAGTAAAGAACCGGCACGACGCACTGCCGAGCACCGCGGGTGCGAATCCCTCACGACCCACACCGCAATCGGTCGGTCACTCAGTGTGGAGGACCATCCATCATGGCAAAGGCGCTTCTCGGTTACGTCGGCGGCTCCGACCCGCGACTCCTCGCCGAGATGCGACGGCTTCAGCAGCGTGTCCAGGACCTGGAATCCGAGCTGGTACGGATCCAGTCCGAGAACGACACGCTCGCGGCTGCCGCCGCTCAGCACCAGGGAGAGTCGCTGCTCGACAGCATCGACCTCGACGTACCCCAGGCGGAGCCTGCGCTCACCTGACAACCCAGCCCCCAGGGGCCAGGTGGGAAACACTCCGTCCGGCACCGCCGGCCGGGAGTCGCATCGGTGTATCCGATCGTGACGACACCGGCGTAGCCGACTGTGACACTCACCGGCGTAGCCGACTGTGACACTCACCGGCGTAGCCGACTGTGACACTCACCGGCATAGCCGGACTAGTACACAGGATATGCAAGGGGCGCTTCGGCGTCCCTTCTTTCTTTCACCCGCCGTTTCCCCCTCGGCCCGCCACAGGCCCACCCCTCCTCACCCGATGATCTGCCCTGCACCTTCGCGAGTGAAACGCGCGGGCCCCGGTAGAGTCCCCGGGGTGCACCTCAAGGCCCTGACCCTCCGCGGATTCAAGTCGTTCGCCTCGGCCACGACCCTGCGGTTCGAACCCGGAATCACCTGTGTCGTGGGTCCCAACGGATCGGGCAAGTCCAATGTCGTGGACGCCCTGTCCTGGGTCATGGGCGAGCAGGGCGCCAAGTCGTTGCGCGGCGGCAAGATGGAGGACGTCATCTTCGCCGGCACGACCGGGCGCCCTCCGCTCGGCCGTGCCGAGGTCTCGCTGACCATCGACAACTCCGACGGCGCGCTGCCCATCGACTACGCCGAGGTCACCATCACCCGGATCATGTTCCGGGGCGGCAGCAGCGAGTACCAGATCAACGGCGACACCTGCCGGCTGCTCGACATCCAGGACCTGCTCTCCGACTCCGGCATCGGGCGCGAGATGCACGTCATCGTCGGACAGGGACAGCTCGACTCCGTCCTGCACGCCGACCCGATGGGCCGCCGCGCCTTCATCGAGGAGGCCTCCGGCGTCCTCAAACACCGCAAGCGGAAAGAGAAGGCGCTGCGGAAGCTGGACGCGATGCAGGCCAACCTCGCGCGCGTGCAGGACCTCACCGACGAACTGCGCCGCCAGCTCAAGCCCCTCGGCCGGCAGGCCGCCGTCGCCCGCCGTGCCGTCGTCATCCAGGCCGACCTCCGTGACGCCCGCCTCCGGCTCCTCGCCGACGACCTCGTCCACCTCCAGCGGGCACTCACCGCGGAGGTGGCCGACGAGGCGGCCCTCCTCGCCCGCAAGGAGGCCACCGAGACCGAGCTGCGTGCCGCGCTCGCCCGCGAGGCGGAACTCGAAGCGGACGTCCGCGCCCTCGCGCCCCGGCTCGAACGCGCCCAGCAGAGCTGGTACGCACTGTCGCAGCTCGCCGAACGGATCCGCGGCACGATCTCCCTCGCCGACGCGCGCGTGAAGAGCGCCGACGACGCCCCCGCCGAGGAGCGGCGCGGCCGCGACCCCGAGGACCTGGAGCGGGAGGCCGCCCGCGTCCGCGAGCAGGAGGCCGAGCTCGAAGCCGCCCTGGAGGCCGCCGAGCGTGCCCTGGAGGACACCGTCGCCCACCGCGCGGAACTCGAACGCGCGCTGACGGCCGAGGAGCGCCGCCTCAAGGACGCGGCCCGGGCCATCGCCGACCGCCGCGAGGGCCTGGCCCGCCTCCACGGCCAGGTCAACGCGGCCCGCTCGCGCGCCGCCGCCGCCCAGGCCGAGATCGACCGGCTGGCCGCCGCCCGAGACGAGGCGGCGGAGCGGGCGGTCGCCGCCCAGGAGGAGTACGAGCAGCTCACCGCCGAGGTCGAGGGCCTCGACGCCGCGGACGGCGAACACGGTGAGCGGTACGAGGCGGCCCGCCGCGAACGGGCCGAGGCGGAGGCCGCGCTGAGCGCCGCCCGCGACGCGCTCGGCGCCGCCGAACGGGCCAGGGCCGCGACCCGGGCCCGCCACGACACCCTCGCCCTCGGCCTGCGCCGCAAGGACGGAACGGGCGCCCTGCTCTCCGCCGGCGTCACCGGACTGCTCGGACCGGCCGCCGAACTCCTCACCGTCACCCCGGGATACGAGATCCCCGTCGCCGCCGCCCTCGGTGCCGCCGCCGACGCGGTCGCCGCCACCGGACCGGCCGCCGCCGTCGAGGCTCTCCGCCTCCTCCGCAAGCAGGACGCGGGCCGCGCCTCCCTCCTCCTGACCGGCGCCCCGGAACCGACCCCCGGCCCCGCCGTCGAAGGCTCCCCGAGCGCCGCCGACCTGGTGCGCGGCCCCGTCGAACTCCTGCCCGCCGTCCGCCGCCTGCTCGCCGGGGTGGTCGTCGTCGACGGCCTCGACGAGGCCGAGGAGCTGGTCCGGTCCCGTCCTGGCCTGACCGCCGTGACCGCCGAAGGGGACCTGCTCGGCGGGCACTTCGCGCACGGCGGCTCCGCCGGCGCGCCCAGCCTGCTCGAAGTCCAGGCCTCGGTGGCCGAAGCCGCCGCCGAGCTCGACGAACTGACCGTACGCTGCGAGGAGTTGACCACCGCTCAGCGCGAGGCCGACGAGCGCCGCCGTACCGCGGGAGCGCTCGTCGAGGAGCTCGACGCGACCCGCCGGGCCGCCGAGCGGGAGAAGTCGGCCGTCGCCAAGGAGCTGGGCCGGCTCGCCGGGCAGGCCAGGGGAGCGGCAGGGGAGGCCGAGCGGACCGCGGCGGCCGTCGCCCGCGCCCAGGACGCCCTGGAACAGGCCGTCGCCGAGGCGGAGGAGCTGGCCGAACGGCTCCTCGTCGCCCAGGAGGCCACCGCCTTCGGGGACGCGGAGGACGAGCCCGACACCTCCGTCCGCGACCGGCTCTCCATCGACGGCTCCAACGCGCGCCAGACCGAGATGGAGGCGCGGCTCCAGGTCCGTACCCATGAGGAACGGGTCAAGGGGCTCGCAGGGCGGGCCGACTCCCTCGACCGGGCCGCCCGCGCCGAACGCGAGGCACGCGCGCGTGCCGAGCAGCGCCGGGCCCGACTCCGGAACGAGCGGTGGGTCGCCGGCGCGGTCGCCGCCGGCGCGCGCGGGCTCCTGGCCCACGTCGAGGTCTCGCTCGTCCGCGCCGAACGGGAACGAGTGGCGGCCCAGGCGGCGAGGGCGGACCGTGAGCAGGGGCTCACGGCGGCCAGGACCCGAGGCCGGGACCTCACGTCGGAGCTCGACAAGCTGACCGACTCGGTCCACCGGGGCGAGGTGCTCGGCGCGGAGAAGCGGCTGCGGATCGAACAGCTGGAGACGAAGGCCCTGGAGGAGTTCGGGGTGGAGTCGGCCGCGCTGGTCGCCGAGTACGGCCCCGACCAGCCCGTACCCCCGTCGCCTTCCGCGGACGGCGAGGCCGTGGACAGCGAGGCCGTGGACGGGGAGGGGAACCCTGAGAACCCACAGGCCCGGCCGCGGCCCTTCGTCCGTTCGGAGCAGGAGAAGCGGCTCAAGGCCGCCGAACGGGCTTATCACCAGCTCGGCAAGGTCAATCCGCTGGCCCTGGAGGAGTTCGCGGCCCTGGAGGAGCGACACCGGTTCCTCTCCGAGCAGCTGGAGGACCTCAAGAAGACCCGGACCGACCTCCTTCAGGTGGTGAAGGAGGTCGACGTACGGGTCGAGCAGGTCTTCACGGAGGCGTACCGGGACACGGCCCGGGAGTTCGAGGGCGTCTTCTCGCGGCTCTTCCCCGGTGGCGACGGCCGGCTGATCCTCACCGACCCGGACAACATGCTCACGACCGGCGTCGACGTCGAGGCCCGCCCGCCGGGCAAGAAGGTCAAGCGGCTCTCGCTGCTCTCCGGCGGCGAGCGCTCGCTCACGGCCGTGGCGCTGCTCGTCTCGATCTTCAAGGCCAGGCCCAGCCCGTTCTACGTGATGGACGAGGTCGAGGCCGCGCTCGACGACACCAACCTCCAGCGGCTGATCCGGATCATGGAGGAGCTCCAGGAGTCCTCGCAGCTGATCGTGATCACGCACCAGAAGCGGACGATGGAGGTCGCGGACGCGCTGTACGGCGTGTCCATGCAGGGCGACGGCGTCTCGAAGGTGATCAGCCAGCGACTGCGCTGAGCGGGCTCGTGTTCAAGTCTTGAACATGCGAGGCTGAAGGATGCCTATAAAGTCATACGACATCGACTATTGACTTCGAAACATGAAGACATAGTCTCTGCAACGTTGCTTTTACCTTCACGTGGTGGGCGGCGTGAAGTTGTGCGCCACTGGAAGGGCTTTCCCCCCACCCAGGAGTCCATGTGACCAGTACCGCGCAGGCGCCCACGCCGCCGCCGTCCGAAGGCCGAGCGGCCCATCCTGACCACCTCGGCCACGTCATCTTCATCACGGCCTCGGCCGCGATGGGTGGCTTCCTCTTCGGCTACGACAGCTCCGTCATCAACGGCGCCGTCGAGGCGATCCGCGACCGCTACGACATCGGCTCCGGCACGCTCGCCCAGGTCATCGCCATCGCCCTGATCGGCTGCGCCATCGGCGCCGCGACCGCCGGCCGGATCGCCGACCGCATCGGCCGCATCCGCTGCATGCAGATCTCCGCGGTCCTCTTCGCCGTCAGCGCCGTCGGCTCCGCACTGCCCTTCGCCCTCTGGGACCTGGCCCTCTGGCGCGTCATCGGCGGCTTCGCCATCGGCATGGCCTCGGTCATCGGCCCCGCGTACATCGCCGAAGTCGCCCCCGCCGCGTACCGCGGCCGTCTCGGCTCCTTCCAGCAGGCCGCGATCGTCATCGGCATCGCCATCTCCCAGCTGGTCAACTACGGCATCCTCCAGCTCGCCGACGGCGACCAGCGCGGTGAGATCGGCGGCCTCGAGGCCTGGCAGTGGATGCTCGGCGTGATGGTCGTCCCCGCGCTCCTCTACGGCATGCTGTCCTTCGCCATCCCCGAGTCCCCGCGCTTCCTCATCTCCGTCGGCAAGACCGACCGGGCCAAGGAGGTCCTCGCCGAGGTCGAGGGGCACGGTGTCGACCTCGACGCGCGCGTCGAGGAGATCGACCGGGCCATGCGCAGCGAGCACAAGTCCACGTTCAGGGACCTGCTCGTCGCCGGCGGCCGCTTCAAGCTGCTGCCCATCGTCTGGGTCGGCATCGGACTCTCCGTCTTCCAGCAGCTCGTCGGCATCAACGTCGCCTTCTACTACTCCTCGACGCTGTGGCAGTCCGTCGGCATCGACCCGTCCAGCTCGTTCTTCTACTCGTTCACCACGTCGATCATCAACATCATCGGCACCGTGATCGCGATGGTCCTGGTCGACCGCGTCGGCCGCAAGCCGCTCGCCCTCGTCGGCTCCGTCGGCATGGCGATCGCCCTCGCCGTCGAGGCCTGGGCCTTCTCCGCCGACCTCGTCGACGGCAAGCTCCCCGAGACCCAGGGCGTCGTGGCGCTCGTCGCCGCCCACGTCTTCGTCCTCTTCTTCGCCCTCTCCTGGGGCGTCGTGGTCTGGGTCTTCCTCGGCGAGATGTTCCCCAACCGGATCCGCGCCGCCGCCCTCGGCGTCGCCGCCTCCGCCCAGTGGATCGCCAACTGGGCCATCACCGCGAGCTTCCCGTCCCTGGCGGACTGGAACCTCTCCGGCACCTACATGATCTACACGATCTTCGCCGTGCTCTCGATCCCCTTCGTGCTCAGGTACGTCAAGGAGACCAAGGGCAAGGCGTTGGAGGAGATGGGCTAACCCCCGCTGCCCCTCTCCTCACCCACGTACTGCCCCGGCCCGAGGCTCCGCGCCTTGAGTCGGGGCAGTACGCCGTCAGGCCGTGAGCTCAGGCCGTGATCTCACGCCTTGATCTCACGCCTTGAGCCGGGCCAGTACGTTGAAGAACAACGCCAGGCTCCGCCGGCCCTCCTCGACCGGCATCCCGCCGCACAGCGGGTGCAGCACCAGGCTCTCCAGGTCGAGCGCCACGCACTGGTCCGGGGTCACCACCCGGTAGACCCCCTCCGCGCGCAACTCCTCCACCGTCGTCGCCGTCGACCGCACCGCCGAGCGGATGTCCTTCGACTGCCAGGAGGCGTACGTCCGCGCCTCGTGCAGGAAGTGCTCGCCGTACTCCGCCCAGGTCCGGTCCGGATCCTCCGACAGGTGCAGCAGCGGCGTCTCCTCGGCCGGCATCATCGTCCAGCCCTCCGTGCCGTACTCGGCACACCGCTCCTGGTAGTACGCCTCCAGCTCCGGCAGGTGCGCGCTCGGGAAGAAGGGGAGCCCGAGCCGGGCCGCCCGCCGTGCCGCGGCCCGCGACGAGCCGCCGACCAGCAGCATCGGGTGCGGCTGGGTGAGCGGTCGCGGGGTGATCCGTACCGTACGGCCCTGATACGTGAACGGCTCGCCCTTCCAGGCCGTCAGCAGGGTCTCCAGGAGCAGGTCCTGGAGCTTGCCGCGCCGGCCCCAGTCGACCCCGCGCTCCTCGTACTCCTCCGGCCGGTAGCCGATCCCCGCCACCGTCACCAGCCGGCCGCCGCTCAGCAGGTCCAGGACCGCGATGTCCTCCGCGAGGCGCAGCGGGTCGTGCAGCGGCCCGATGATCGCCGAGACCGTCACCGCGATGCGCTTCGTCGCCCCGAAGACCGCGCCCGCGAAGGCGAAGGGGGAGGGCAGCCAGTTGTTCGCGACGCCGTGGTGCTCCTCGGTCTGGACCGTGTCGACCCCGTGCGCGTCGGCGTAGGCGGCCATCTCGACGGCGGCCCGGTAGCGGGCCGCGAGGGAGACGGGGGTCGCCCGCGGGTCGACGAGGTTGAACCGTACGACTGTGAAGGGCATGGGAAGTCCCCCTCCGCTCGTGGGATCCGGCGAAGGGGGACGCTATCTGACGTGGTGTCAGATGGAAACAGTCGCGGTCTCGGTCCCGCGCACCTCGACGGGCTCCGCGGGAGCCTTCGGGGCGGTGCGCGGAAGCACGGCGTACAGCACGCCCGCCACCACGATCGTCGCCGCCCAGCCCAGGCCGTTCTCGCCGATCCACGACGAGGCCAGCGGGCCCGAGAACCAGTCGACCTTCGTGAAGAGCAGGCCCACGAGCAGCGCCACGGCCCAGGCCGTCATCGCCTGCCAGGCGAAGCCGCCCCGGTACCAGTAGGCACTGGTCCTGGTGGTGTCCATCAGGGCCACCGCGTCGTACGACGTCCGCCGCAGCATGTCCACGCCGAAGACGCCGATCCACGCCGAGAACGCCACGGCGAGCAGCGTGAGGAAGGAGATGAACGAACCGATGAAGCTGGTCGCCACCACCATCAGGAGGAAGCCGAAGACCAGGCTGATCACGGCGTTCACGCTGACCGCCGCCGCGCGCGACACCTTGATGCCCAGGGTCTGCGCGGTGAAGCCGGCCGAGTACATCGACATCGAGTTGATCAGCAGCATCCCGAGCAGTGCGATCACCAGGTACGGCACGGAGATCCACATCGGGAGCAGCTCGCCGATGAAGGAGACCGGGTCCTGCGCCGAGGCCAGGTCCGGAGTCGACACGGCCATGACCGCGCCCATCAGGACCATCGGCAGGACCACGATCCCGGCGCCGCCGACCGTCGAGCCGACCATCGCCTTCGAGGAGGCCGTACGGGGGAGGTAGCGGGTGAAGTCCGGGCCCGAGGGGACCCAGCTGATGCCGCCGGCCGCGATCGTGCCGATGCCCGCGATCATCATCGCCGTCGAGCCGGCCGGCTTGTCGAAGACCGCGGACCAGTCGGTGCTCGCCACCAGGTAGACCAGGACGAGGACGGAGAACGCGCCGAAGAGGTACGTGGACCACTTGCTGCACACCCGCAGCGCGTTGATCCCGAGACCCGACACCAGGAAGGTGCAGGTGACGAAGAGCAGCAGCGTCACCACGATGAGGAGCGTGTTCGACTTCACGCCGAAGAGCAGGTCGAGCACGGTCAGCACCGCGTAGGCGCCGGTCACCGCGTTGATGGTCTCCCAGCCCCAGCGGGCGACCCAGATCAGCGCGCCAGGAAAAAGGTTTCCGCGCTGGCCGAACACCGCCCGCGACAGCGCCATGCCCGGCGCCCCGCCGCGCTTCCCCGCGATGGAGATGAGGCCGACGATCCCGTACGAGAGCACGGGCGCGGCGATCGCCACGGTCAGGACCTGCCAGAAGTTCAGGCCGTTGAAGACGATCAGGCCGGCGCCCATCGTGAGCAGCAGCACACTGATGTTGGCCGCGACCCAGGTCGGGAAGAGCTCGCGGACCCGACCGGTCCGCTCGGCGTCGGGGACGGGCTCGAGACCACGGGTCTCCATCGTGCCGTCGTGCGTCGCGCCTGCGCCTTCGGAGGCGTCGTGGGGCATGGGGGTACTCCGTAAAGAGGTGGGGGAGCCATCCAGGGTACGTGCTCAGCCTTTGTGCCTCTCGTGGCCGATACTGGTGCCGTTATGGAACTCATCCTTGCTGTAGTCATCGCTCTGGTCGTCGCGGTCGCCGTGACGAGCGGGCTCGTGATCAGTGGCCGCAAGAAGAAGCAGCTGCCGCCGGCCGAGCCGCCGTCCACCACGCCGACCATCACCGCTCCGCCCGCCGAACCGCACGTCGGCGAGGAGGCGGAGACGCCGCGGGAGGAACCACGCCGCACGGTCGAGGAGGTCGAGCTCCCGACGGCCGAGGAGGCCGTCGCGACGCCCGCCGCCGTCGAGGACCCCCTCGTCAGCGCGCCCCCGGCGCCCGAGATCGAGGTCCCCGAGCCGACCGCGGGCCGTCTCGTACGGCTCCGGGCCCGGCTCGCCCGCTCCCAGAACTCGCTCGGCAAGGGGCTCCTGACGCTCCTGTCCCGCGAGCACCTCGACGAGGACACGTGGGAGGAGATCGAGGAGACGCTTCTCACGGCCGACGTCGGTGTCGCCCCCACGCAGGAGCTCGTCGAGCGGCTGCGCGAGCGGGTCAGGGTGCTCGGCACCCGCACCCCCGACGAGCTGCGCGGCCTGCTCCGAGAGGAGCTGATCGCCCTCCTCGGCCCCGACCTCGACCGCACGGTGCACACCGAGAGCCCCGCCGACGTACCGGGCGTGGTCATGGTCGTCGGCGTCAACGGCACCGGCAAGACCACCACCACCGGCAAGCTGGCCCGCGTCCTGGTCGCCGACGGCAAGTCCGTCGTCCTCGGCGCCGCGGACACCTTCCGTGCCGCCGCCGCCGACCAGCTCCAGACCTGGGGCGAGCGCGTCGGCGCCCGCACCGTGCGCGGACCCGAGGGCGGCGACCCGGCGTCGATCGCCTTCGACGCGGTCAAGGAGGGCATCGCCGAGGGCGCCGACGTCGTCCTCATCGACACCGCCGGCCGCCTCCACACCAAGACCGGCCTCATGGACGAGCTCGGCAAGGTCAAGCGCGTCGTCGAGAAGCACGGCCCGCTCGACGAGATCCTCCTCGTCCTCGACGCCACCACCGGCCAGAACGGCCTCATCCAGGCCCGTGTCTTCGCCGAGGTCGTCGACATCACCGGCATCGTCCTGACCAAGCTCGACGGCACCGCCAAGGGCGGCATCGTCGTCGCCGTCCAGCGCGAGCTGGGCGTCCCGGTCAAGCTGATCGGCCTGGGCGAGGGACCGGACGACCTGGCTCCGTTCGAGCCGGGCGCCTTCGTCGACGCCCTGATCGGCGACTGACCGACTCGTACGCGTACGTGAGGGCCCCCGCCGGTTTCCGGTGGGGGCCCTCACGTACGCACAGCGGCTAGAAGTGCGTCCGATGGCAGATGTACGCCAGCGTCCCGAGCAGCAGCCGCGCCTCCGGCGGCGCTCCCGCCGTGTCCAGGGTCGGCGGCCGCAGCCAGTGCACCGGTCCGAGCCCGCCCAGGTCCGACGGGGGAGCGGTGATGTGGGCGCCGGGACCCAGGCAGTGCAGGTCCAGATCGGCGTCGTCCCAGCCCATCCGGTACAGCAGCCGGGGCAGCTCGGCCGCCGCGCCCGGCGCCACGAAGAACCGCGCCCGGCCGGTCGGGGTCGCGCACACCGGGCCCAGCGGCAGCCCCATGCGCTCCAGGCGGACGAGCGCCCGCCGCCCCGCCGCCTCCGCGACCTCGATGACGTCGAAGGCCCGGCCCACCGGAAGCATCAGCGCCGCGCCCGGGTACTGAGCCCAGGCCTTCGTCGCGTCGTCGAGACCGGCTCCCGCCGGCACCGCTTCCGCGAAGGAGAGCGGATGCGCGCCCGGGGCCTCGCACGCCGGATCGCCGCAGGAGCACCGGCCGGACGCGGCCCGCGCTCCGGGGACCACGTCCCAGCCCCACAGTCCTGTGTACTCGGCCACCGCTGTGCACTCAGTGGTGCGCACGCGGCGGCGCGAGCCGGACCGCATCTCACGAATGCCGCCGATCGTGAAGCCCATGCCCCCTCCAACGGGTCGAACGCGCCGGTGGTTACGACCCGGAGCGTCGTCGTCACCTTTGGTCACGGTCCGTCGCCCCATGTGGCGTGCGGTCGTGGGCGGGGTGGTGCGGGCCATCGCGCGCGCCTCTCCACGCATCCGTCCGCCGACTCCGGTTCGTCGCATGTCAAGTGAATCGCGTCCGACGCGTGGCGAGTTCATTCGAAGGGGTGGCGAATGGTGGCGTTTCTTGAATCCCCCTCACGGCAGGGGTGATCGTAGGATTACTTTCGGTACTCGAACCCCGGGGCCGCTTGCGCGCGCGGGTATGCCGGAGGCAACCCGGTTTCCAGTTCGAAGGAGTGAGAACCCCGGACGGGCGGCCCTGTGAGGCGGCATTCTGATAGGGGTTCGCATGACAGGCAATCAGGTGGATGGGGGCGTTCCAGTGGGCGGCAACGGCGCAGACGGTACGACTGCCGGCAAGCGCCCGAACGAGCAGCTGGGCTCGTGGTTCGTGCGCAGCGGCTGGTCGAAGGGCGAACTGGCACGGCAGGTGAACCGCAGGGCGCGCCAGATGGGCGCGCACCACATCTCCACCGACACCTCGCGGGTCCGCCGCTGGCTCGACGGCGAACAGCCCCGCGAGCCGATCCCGCGGATCCTCTCCGAGCTGTTCTCCGAGCGCTTCGGCTCCGTCGTCGCCGTCGAGGACCTCGGCCTGCGCACCGCCCACCAGTCCCCGTCCGTCTCCGGCGTGGACCTGCCCTGGGCCGGACCGCAGACCATCGCCCTGCTCAGCGAGTTCTCCCGCAGCGACCTCATGCTCGCCCGGCGCGGCTTCCTCGGCTCCTCGCTCTCCCTCGCCGCGGGACCCGCCCTCATCGAGCCGATGCAGCGCTGGCTCGTTCCCACCCCGGTCACCGACATCGAGCGCCCCGAGTCCCTCGCCGAGAGCCGCCGCCCCAACCGGCTCTCCGACATCGAGCTCGACCTCCTCGAATCCACCACCGCCATGTTCCGCAAGTGGGACGCCCAGTGCGGCGGGGGACTGCGCCGCAAGGCCGTCGTCGGACAGCTCCACGAGGTCACCGACCTCCTCCAGGAGCACCAGCCCGCCGCCACCGCCAAACGCCTCTTCACCTGCGCCGCCGAACTCGCCGAGCTCGCCGGCTGGATGAGCTACGACGTGGGTCTCCAGCCCACCGCCCAGAAGTACTTCGTCCTCGCGCTGCACGCGGCCAAGGAGGCCGGGGACAAGCCCCTCGGCTCGTACATCCTGTCCTCCATGAGCCGCCAGATGATCCACCTCGGCCGGCCCGACGACGCCCTCGAACTCATCCACCTCGCCCAGTACGGCAGCCGCGACTGCGCCACCTCCCGCACCCAGGCCATGCTGTATGCGATGGAGGCCCGCGCCTACGCCAACATGGGCCAGCCCTCCAAGTGCAAGCGGGCCGTCAGGATGGCCGAGGACACCTTCGCCGACGTCGGTCTCGACGGCGAGCCCGAGCCCGACTGGATCGGCTTCTTCTCCGAGGCCGAACTCAACGGCGAGAACTCCCACTCCTACCGCGACCTCGCCTATGTCGCCGGCCGCTCCCCGACCTACGCCTCCCTCGCCGAACCGGTGATGGAGCGGGCCGTCGAGCTCTTCGAGAAGGACCCCGACCACCAGCGGTCGTACGCCCTCAACCTCATCGGCATGGCCACCGTCCACCTCCTCAAGCGCGAGCCCGAGCAGTCCGTCGTCCTCGCCGAGAAGGCCCTCGGCGTCGCCCGGAGCATCCGCTCCGAGCGCGTCAACACCCGGCTCCGCAAGACCGTCGACCACGCCGCCCGCACCTACAGCGACGTCGCCGAGGTCGTCCAGCTCACCGACCGGCTCACCCAGCTCCTGCCCGAGGCCGCCGAAGCGGTCTGACCCCTCCGGGAGCCCTCCCGGACCCTTCCCGGATCCCTCCGGGAGCCGTCCCAGGACCCGTCCCGGGACCCCTCAGGACCCCGGCCGCGCCGGACGTCCCGTACTGCCCGACTCGGCTCCCCCGCCGCAAGGTCACACGGACGCCCGACGCGGCCGGTTCTGCGTTCTTGCGCGCGATCCCGGGAGGGTACGCCCGTGACCCCGTCGTGATCCGGCCGTTCACGGCCGCGTAACACGCCCCACCCCTTCGTCACCGGTGCGAAACATCGAGCGGCATCGACGGAAACCGCGCTGCGCGAATCTCTGGCCCATAACCGGCCACGCCCCTCACGGCCGACCGCTCCCCGGCCCCGCCCCGCACAGGCCGCATTGACGACGAGGAGACGCCGATGGCACCAGCCATCACGACCCTGGCAGCAGACGCCCCCGAGCTGTCTGCCGCCAACACCGGGTTCATGCTCATCTGCTCCGCCCTGGTCATGCTGATGACCCCGGCTCTCGCCTTCTTCTACGGAGGCATGGTCCGCGTCAAGTCCACCCTCAACATGCTGATGATGAGCTTCATCAGCCTCGGGATCGTCACGATCCTCTGGGTGGTCTACGGCTTCAGCCTCGCCTTCGGCACCGACTCCGGATCGATCATCGGCTGGTCCTCCGACTACGTCGGCCTCAGCGGCATCGGTGTCACCGAGCTCTGGGACGGCTACACCATCCCGGTGTACGTCTTCGCCGTCTTCCAGCTGATGTTCGCGATCATCACCCCCGCGCTGATCAGCGGCGCCCTCGCCGACCGCGTCAAGTTCACGGCCTGGGCCCTCTTCATCACCCTCTGGGTCACCGTCGTCTACTTCCCCGTCGCCCACTGGGTCTGGGGCGCCGGCGGCTGGCTCTTCGAGCTGGGCGTCATCGACTTCGCCGGCGGCACCGCCGTCCACATCAACGCCGGTGCCGCGGCCCTCGGCGTGATCCTCGTCATCGGCAAGCGCGTCGGCTTCAAGAAGGACCCGATGCGCCCGCACAGCCTCCCGCTGGTCATGCTGGGCGCCGGTCTCCTCTGGTTCGGCTGGTTCGGCTTCAACGCCGGCTCCTGGCTCGGCAACGACGACGGCGTCGGCGCCGTGATGTTCGTCAACACCCAGGTCGCCACCGCCGCCGCCATGCTCGCCTGGCTCGGGTACGAGAAGATCCGCCACGGCTCCTTCACCACCCTCGGCGCCGCCTCCGGCGCCGTCGCCGGCCTCGTCGCCATCACCCCGGCGGGCGGCGCCGTCAGCCCGCTCGGCGCGATCGCCGTCGGCGCCATCGCCGGTCTCCTCTGCGCCATGGCCGTCGGCCTCAAGTACAAGTTCGGCTACGACGACTCCCTCGACGTCATCGGCGTCCACCTCGTCGGCGGTGTCATCGGCTCCCTCCTCGTCGGCCTCTTCGCCACCGGCGGCGTCCAGTCCGACGTCAAGGGCCTCTTCTACGGCGGCGGTCTCGACCAGCTCGGCAAGCAGGCCGTCGGAGTCTTCGCCGTCCTCGCCTACTCTCTGATCGCCTCCGCCGTCCTCGCCTTCGCCATCGACAAGACGATGGGGATGCGGGTCAGCGAGGACGACGAGGTCTCCGGTATCGACCAGGTCGAGCACGCCGAGACCGCGTACGACTTCAGCGGAGCCGGTGGCGGAGCGTCCTCGCGCTCCACCGCCGCCCCCGCCCCGGCCGTCACGGAGAACAAGAAGGTGGACGCATGAAGCTCATCACCGCGGTCGTCAAGCCGCACCGGCTCGACGAGATCAAGGAGGCCCTGCAGGCCTTCGGCGTCCACGGCCTCACCGTGACCGAGGCCAGCGGATACGGACGCCAGCGCGGCCACACCGAGGTCTACCGCGGCGCCGAGTACACCGTCGACCTCGTCCCCAAGATCCGCATCGAGGTCCTCGTCGAGGACGAGGACGCCGAACAGCTCATCGACGTCGTCGTGAAGGCCGCCCGAACCGGCAAGATCGGAGACGGCAAGGTGTGGAGCGTGCCGGTCGAGACCGCCGTACGGGTCCGCACCGGCGAACGCGGTCCGGACGCACTGTAAGCACACGAAGGAGCCGCCGGGTGACGAGCCTCGAAGCGCGTACGCAGAACGAAGATTCGGGACCCGGCGGTTACGCGGCGGCCCGGCTGCTCCTTCTCCACGAGAAGGAGCGGTCCGGGCCGCCGCGCCGTGCCGCCCTCGCCCGGCTCACCGACGACTGGCTGGCCGCCCTCTTCGCGGCCGCCGCCCCGCCCCGCGGGACCGCCCTCGTCGCCGTCGGAGGCTACGGGCGCGCCGAACTCTCCCCCCGCAGCGACCTCGACCTCCTCCTGCTCCACGACGGCAGCGCCGACAAGGCCGCCGTCGCCGCCCTCGCCGACCGGATCTGGTACCCCGTCTGGGACCTGGGCATGGCGCTCGACCACTCCGTCCGCACCCCCGCCGAGGCCCGCACCACCGCCGGCGAGGACCTCAAGGTCCAGCTCGGCCTCCTCGACGCCCGGCACGTCGCCGGAGACGCCGGCCTCGTCGCCGCCCTGCGCACCACCGTCCTCGCCGACTGGCGCAACCAGGCACCCGAGCGCCTCCCCGAACTGGACGAGCTCTGCCGCGAGCGCGCCGACCGCATGGGCGAGCTCCAGTTCCTCCTCGAACCCGACCTCAAGGAGGCCAGGGGCGGCCTCCGCGACGTGCAGGTCCTCCGCGCGGTCGCCGCCTCCTGGCTCGCCGACGCCCCCCGCGAAGGCCTCGACGCCGCCCGCCGCCGCCTCCTCGACGCCCGCGACGCCCTGCACCTCACGACCGGCCGCGCCACCGACCGGCTCGCCCTCCAGGAGCAGGACGCGGTCGCCGCCGAGCTCGGCCTCCTCGACGCCGACACCCTGCTCCGCGAGGTGTACGAGGCCGCCCGCGTCATCTCGTACGCCACCGACGTCACCTGGCGCGAGGTCAACCGCGTCCTCAAGGCCCGCTCGGCACGGCCCCGGCTGCGCTCCCTCCTCGGCGGGCGCGGCGGGGGCAAGGCCGGTGGCGCGCGGGTGGGCGGCGCACGGGTGGGCGGCGCACGGGTGGGCGGCGCGAAGCCGCCCGTCGAGCGCACCCCCCTCGCCGAAGGCGTCGTCGAGATGGACGGCGAGGTCGTCCTCGCCCTCAGCGCCAAACCGGAACGCGACCCCGTCCTGCCCCTGCGGGCCGCCGCGGCCGCCGCCCAGTCCGGCCTGCCGATCTCCCTGCACGCCGTACGCCGCCTCGCGGCCGCCGCCAAACCCCTGCCCGTGCCCTGGCCCGCCGAGGCCCGCGAGGAACTCGTCACCCTCCTCGGCGCGGGGGCGGCGACCGTGCCCGTCTGGGAGGCCCTGGAGGCCGAAGGGCTCGTCACCCGGCTGCTCCCCGACTGGGAGCGCGTACGGTGCCGCCCCCAGCGCAACCCCGTCCACACCTGGACCGTCGACCGCCACCTCGTCGAGACCGCCGTACGCGCCGCCTCCCTCACCCGCCGCGTCGGCCGCCCCGATCTCCTCCTCGTCGCCGCCCTCCTCCACGACATCGGCAAGGGCTGGCCCGGCGACCACTCCGTCGCCGGCGAGACCATCGCCCGCGACCTCGCCACCCGCATCGGCTTCGACCGCACCGACACCGGCATCATCGCCACCGCCGTCCGCCACCACCTGCTCCTCGTCGAGACCGCCACCCGGCGCGACCTCGACGACCCCGCCACCGTCCAGTCCGTCGCCGACGCCGTCGGCACCCTCGGCACCCTGGAACTGCTGCACGCCCTCACCGAGGCCGACGCCCTCGCCACCGGCCCCGCCGCCTGGTCCTCCTGGCGGGCCTCACTCGTCGCCGACCTGGTCAAGCGGGTCGCCGGCGTCCTCGCGGGCGAACCCCTCCCCGACCCCGAGGCCGCCGCCCCCAGCGCCGAACAGGAACGCCTCGCGATCGAGGCCCTGCGCACCGGCGAACCCGTCCTCACCCTCCACACCCGGACCGAGCAGCCGGTCGACCCCGCCGCCCACGACGCCTCCGGCGCCGACACCCCCGAACCCGTCGGCGTCGAACTCCTCATCGCCCTGCCCGACCAGCCCGGCGTCCTGCCTGCCGTCGCCGGCGTCCTCGCCCTCCACCGGCTCACCGTCCGCGCCGCCGACCTCCGCGCCGTCGACCTCCCCACCGGTCTCGGCACCGGCACCGGCACCGGCACCGGCACCGGCACCGGCTCCGGCGAAGGCGCCGGCGCCGTTCTCGTACTCGACTGGCGAGTCGCCGCCGAGTACGGCTCGCTGCCCGAGGCCGCCCGTCTCCGCGCCGACCTCGTCCGCGCCCTCGACGGCTCCCTCGACATCCCCGCCCGCCTCGCCGAACGCGAGGCCGCCTACCCGCGCCGCCGCGGCCTCACCGCCCCACCGCCCCGCGTCACCGTCGCCGCCGCCCATTCCCGCCTCGCCACCGTCATCGAGGTCCGCGCACAGGACGCCCCCGGCCTCCTCCACCGCGTCGGCCGCGCCCTGGAGGGCGCCGAGGTCCGCGTCCGCAGCGCCCACGTCTCCACCCTGGGCGCGAACGCCGTCGACACCTTGTACGTGACCCGCCCCGACGGCTCCCTCCTCCCCGACGAGGAGGCCGTGGACCTGGCCCGCGCACTGGAGTCGGCGCTGCGCTGACCCCGCGAACCGACCCGTCCCCGCCCACCGGATCCGGTGGGCGGGGGCACATCCTCCGAGCGGCCCGATACCCTGGAGGGCAATCCGACCGCCCCCGACACCTGAGGATCCGCGACCGCCGTGTTCGATACCCTCTCCGACCGCCTTGCAGCGACCTTCAAGAACCTCCGCGGCAAGGGCCGTCTGTCCGAGGCGGACATCGACGCCACCGCCCGCGAGATCCGTATCGCGCTGCTCGAAGCGGACGTCGCCCTGCCGGTCGTCCGGTCCTTCATCAAGCAGGTCAAGGAGCGCGCCCTCGGGCTCGAGGTCTCGCAGGCCCTGAACCCGGCCCAGCAGGTCATCAAGATCGTCAACGAGGAGCTCATCGCCATCCTCGGTGGCGAGACCCGGCGCCTGCGGTTCGCGAAGACCGCGCCGACCGTGATCATGCTCGCCGGTCTCCAGGGTGCCGGTAAGACCACCCTCGCCGGAAAGCTCGGCGTCTGGCTCAAGAGCCAGGGCCACTCCCCGCTGCTCGTCGCCTGCGACCTTCAGCGCCCCAACGCCGTCACCCAGCTCTCCGTCGTCGCCGACCGCGCGGGCGTGGCCTTCTACGGCCCGCAGCCGGGCAACGGCGTCGGCGACCCGGTCCAGGTCGCGAAGGACTCGATCGAGTACGCGCGGACCAAGATGTACGACGTCGTCGTCGTCGACACCGCCGGCCGCCTCGGCATCGACCAGGAGCTGATGCAGCAGGCCGCGGACATCCGCGACGCGGTCTCGCCCGACGAGGTCCTCTTCGTCGTCGACGCCATGATCGGTCAGGACGCGGTCAACACCGCCGAGGCCTTCCGCGACGGCGTCGGCTTCGACGGCGTCGTGCTCTCCAAGCTCGACGGCGACGCCCGCGGTGGTGCCGCGCTCTCCATCGCGCACGTCACCGGCAAGCAGATCATGTTCGCCTCCAACGGCGAGAAGCTCGACGACTTCGACGCGTTCCACCCGGACCGCATGGCGTCGCGCATCCTCGGCATGGGCGACATGCTCTCCCTCATCGAGAAGGCCCAGCAGACCTTCGACGAGGACGAGGCCGCCAAGATGGCCTCGAAGCTCGCGTCGAAGAAGGGCCAGGACTTCACGCTCGACGACTTCCTGGCGCAGATGGAGCAGGTCCGCAAGATGGGCTCCATCTCCAAGCTGCTCGGCATGCTGCCCGGCATGGGCCAGATGAAGGAGCAGATCGCCAACATCGACGAGCGGGACGTCGACCGCACGGCCGCCATCATCAAGTCGATGACCCCGGGCGAGCGCCACGACCCGACCATCATCAACGGCTCCCGCCGCGCCCGTATCGCCAAGGGCTCGGGCGTCGAGGTCAGCGCCGTGAAGGGCCTGGTCGAGCGGTTCTTCGAGGCCCGCAAGATGATGTCCCGCATGGCCCAGGGCGGCGGCATGCCGGGGATGCCCGGCATGCCCGGCATGGGTGGCGGCCCCGGCCGGCAGAAGAAGCAGGTCAAGCAGGCCAAGGGCAAGCGCAAGAGCGGCAACCCGATGAAGCGGAAGGCCGAGGAGCAGGCCGAGGCCGAACGCCGCGAGCAGGCGCAGCAGGGCGGCGCCTTCGGCCTCCCGGCGGCGGCCCAGAGCCCGAAGGACTTCGAGCTCCCGGACGAGTTCAAGAAGTTCATGGGCTGAGCACGGTGGTAGGAGGGGTCCGGAGCGGTGTGAAACCGCTCCGGGCCCCTTTTCACTCCCCGTTTCACCCCTTCGTCCCGCCCGCGATGCCGGGTTCGTCCCGCTCTCCGATACTGGGGCCACTGCCGCCCCGAGGAGAGTCACGTGGCCGACCCCGTACCCCCGCGCGACCGGACCGATCAGCCCTGGCGCTCGGAAGGGGCCCCGCCGCCCGCTCCGCAGAAGAAGAAGATGCCGGGCGGCTGGGGCGGGCTCATCCTCACCGCACTCGTCGTGTACCTGCTCGCCAACATCGTCCTGTCGTTCTTCAACGAGGGCGACGGGCCGACGATCTCGTACACCGAGTTCGACAAGCAGGTCGCCGCCGGGAACGTCACCAAGATCTACTCCAAGGGCGACGCGATCCAGGGGCAGCTGAAGGACAAGCAGCCCGCCCCCGACGGCAAGGGCGACTACACCAAGTTCACCACCCAGCGCCCCGCCTTCGCCGACGACGACCTGTGGGCGCAGCTGACCAAGCAGAACGTCACCGTCACCGCCGAGCCGGTCGTCCAGGAACGCAGCTTCCTCGCCAACCTCCTCATCTCGCTCGCCCCGATGCTGCTGCTCGTCGTCCTGTGGGTGTTCATCGCGCGTCGTATGAGCTCGGGTATGGGCGGCGCCGGCGGTGGCATGCTCGGTCGCAAGACCCCGCCCAAGCCCGTCGAGCTGGAGGGCGCCAAGCGCACCACCTTCGCCGACGTCGCCGGCATCGACGAGGTCGAGGGGGAGCTCAACGACGTCGTCGACTTCCTCAAGAACCCGCACGCCTACCGCGAGATGGGCGCCAAGATGCCCCGCGGCGTGCTCCTCGCCGGCCCTCCCGGCACCGGCAAGACCCTCCTCGCCCGCGCCGTCGCCGGCGAGGCCGGAGTGCCCTTCTTCTCCGCCTCCGCCTCCGAGTTCATCGAGATGATCGTCGGCGTGGGCGCCTCCCGCGTACGGGAACTCTTCGCCGAGGCCCGCAAGGTCGCCCCGGCGATCATCTTCATCGACGAGATCGACACCATCGGCCGCGCCCGGGGCGGCGGCTCCGGCATGGGCGGTCACGACGAGCGCGAGCAGACCCTCAACCAGATCCTCACCGAGATGGACGGCTTCACCGGCTCCGAGGGCGTCATCGTCCTCGCCGCCACCAACCGCGCCGACGTCCTCGACCCCGCCCTCACCCGGCCCGGCCGCTTCGACCGGATCGTCCACGTCAACCCGCCCGACCGGGGCGGACGCGAGGCCATCCTGCGGATCCACACCCGGGAGATCCCGCTCTCCAAGGACGTCGACCTGGAACACGTGGCCAGGACGACCCCCGGTATGACCGGTGCCGAACTCGCCAACCTCGCCAACGAGGCCGCCCTCCTCGCGGTCAAGCGTGAACAGAAGGCCGTCACGCAGTCCGACCTCTCCGACGCCCTGGAGAAGGTCCAGCTCGGCGCCGAGCGGCCCCTGGTGATGCCGGAGGAGGAGCGCCGCCGCACCGCGTACCACGAGAGCGGCCACGCCCTGCTCGGCATGCTCCAGCCCGGCGCCGACCCGGTCCGCAAGATCACCATCGTGCCGCGCGGCCGCGCCCTCGGCGTCACCCTGTCGACGCCCGACGCCGACAAGTACGCCTACACGGAGGAGTACCTCCGCGGACGGATCATCGGCGCCCTCGGCGGCATGGCGGCCGAGCAGGTCGTCTTCGGCGTCGTCACGACCGGCGCCGAGAGCGACCTGGAACAGGTCACCAACATCGCCCGGGGCATGGCCGGCCGCTGGGGCATGAGCGAGCGCGTCGGCCGTCTCACCGCCATCCCGAGCGACGCCCAGCAGGCGTACGGCCTCTCCGCCGCCCCCGCGACCCTCGACACCGTCGACGCCGAGATGCGCCGCATCGTCGACGAGTGCTACGAGAGGGCGGTACGTCAGCTCCGCGACCACCGGGCCCAACTGGACGCCCTGGCCGCCGCCCTCCTCGCCAACGAGACCCTGGAGGAGGACGCGGCCTACCGCGCGGCGGGCGTCACCCGCACCGGCAAGGAGGACTGACCCCGGCGAGGGACCCCGCCGGCGGGGTCGTCACCGCACCCGGGCGAGCACGTAACGGAAGACGTTCGGCATCCACACCGTCCCGTCCGCCCGGACGTACGGCGCGAGCGCCTCCTCGATTTCCTTCTCCACCTGCGAAAGGTCGGTCGCCCGGACGGCCTCGTCGAACGCGCCCGTCGACAGCAGGCCGCGCACGGCGCTGACCCCGGTCGCGTACCCGAAGGGACACGCGACCCGCCCCGAACCGGCCGGCACGAGCCCCGCCCCGGCCACCAGTCCGTCCAGATCCGCCCGCGCCGACGGCGCCCGGTCCGCGAGCCGGTCCGCGACCCGCAGCACCGGCTCCGTGGCACACCGCTCCGGCGGCCCCCACCCCGCCAGGACGACCACCGCACCCGACTGGGCCGAGCGGGTGAGCGCCGCGAGCTCGGGGAGCAGCCCGTCCGTCGCGTGGAAGGCCGTGATCACGTCGTACGGGCCGTCGCCCAGCGGTACTCGCTCCACGTCCTCGGCGACCACCACGTCCTCCGGAAGGCGCTCCCTGGCGAGCTCCACGCGCGCGTGGTCCCGGTCCACGCCGGCCACCCGCGCGCCCCGCGACGCCGCCATCAGCAGCGCCAGACCGGTGCCCGAGCCGAGGCCGAGCAGCCGGGACCGCGCACCCACGCCGACGCGGTCGTACACCGCCTCGTACAGCGGGACGAGCATGCGCTCCTGGATCTCGGCCCAGTCACGCGCGGGGTGGTGCGGGACGAGCGTAGGTGTCATGGAAAGAGCCCCAATCCGTGCCTGGACGACAGCCCCCGTAGCCAGGGAACTGCGCAACCCTGGCCGCGTCCAGTGCTCGCGCCGCACCGATTCGCCCGGGGGAGGGTCGGTGCGCGCCCGTGCGCGCCGACCCGGTAATGTCCCTGCAACGCTTCCCGCGCTCGTCCCGGGACGCCTCAGGAGCCCCTCGCGGGGGCGTGCGCACCAGGGCTGCGCGCCGGGGCGTATGCGCCACTACGCACCGGCTTGACGCCGCCTGCGCGGCTTCTCCGCAGATCGGCGCACTGGCTATCGTCAGGACGCATCAACGGCAACTGACGGGTAAGTGCAAAATATTTGGGATGCCCCGGAATGGAACCCGGGGGCACATCGGCTCGTTGTACACGACGTGAGCACGACACCACCTGTTCTCGCCGCAGAGCTGGCACAGGCGTGGGCCGACATTCAGCGGCACCACCCCGAGCTGCCCGATCTTGCCGCGCCCGAGTCCCTGATCGGAGAGTCCTCGTCCGCCTGCGGCGCCGAGCTCTCCTTCGAGCGACTGCTCCACGAGGCAGTCCACGGCATCGCCGCCGCCCGGGGGGTTCGCGACACCTCCCGCGCCGGCCGCTACCACAACCGCAGATTCCTCGCGATCGCCGAGGAGATGGGGCTGGACCACCCCGAGGAGCCGCACGCCAGCAGCGGCTTCTCCCTGGTCACGCTCAACCCCGAGGCCCGGCGGCGGTACCGCCCGACCATCGAGCGCCTCCAGCGGGCCCTCAAGGCCCACACGGTCGCGACCGCGGCCGACACGAAGCGCTCCTTCCGGGGTCCGGCCGCCCGGCACGGCTCCTCGGGCGGCGGCGTCCGCGTCAAGGCCGTCTGCGACTGCGGGCGGAACGTCCGCGTGGTGCCGTCCGTACTGGCCCAGGCCCCGATCGTCTGCGGCGGCTGCGGCAAGCCCTTCCGTATCCCCGAGACGGTGGGCGCCGTCGGCTGACCGCCGACGAGGCGCCCCTCGGCGTGTGGCACAATGGACAGCTGTACTCGACAGTCGCATAGGACCCCTCTCTCCTCCGGCTGACGCGTCCATCGGGCATCCGAGTACCGCAACCCCACGTGGCATCTCAAAGTGCCCAACCACGTCAAGACCAGGAGACACCACTCCAGTGGCAGTCAAGATCAAGCTCAAGCGCCTCGGTAAGATCCGCCAGCCGCACTACCGCATCGTCGTCGCCGACTCGCGCACCCGCCGCGATGGTCGTGCGATCGAGGAGATCGGCCTCTACCACCCGACGTACAACCCGTCGCGTATCGAGGTCGACTCCGAGCGTGCGCAGTACTGGCTGTCCGTCGGCGCCCAGCCGACCGAGCCCGTCCTCGCCATCCTGAAGCTCACGGGTGACTGGCAGAAGGCCAAGGGCCTCCCGGCCCCCGAGAAGGCCCTGCTCGTCCCCGCGACGAAGGAGGCGAAGCGCGCCTCGTTCGACGAGTTCGCGAAGACCCTCGAGTCCGGCGACGACAAGGGTGAGGCCATCACCCCGAAGGCCAAGAAGGCCGACAAGAAGGCTGACGAGGCCGAGGCCGCGTCGACCGAGTCGACCGAGGCCTGAGCATGCTCGAGGAGGCTCTCGAGCACCTCGTGAAGGGCATCGTCGACAACCCCGACGATGTGCAGGTCGCCTCGCGCAACCTGCGCCGTGGCCGCGTGCTGGAGGTCCGGGTACACCCCGAAGACCTCGGCAAGGTGATCGGCCGCAACGGCCGCACCGCGCGTGCGCTGCGTACCGTCGTGGGCGCCATCGGCGGCCGTGGGATCCGGGTCGACCTCGTCGACGTGGACCAGGTCCGCTGAACAAGTCGGCCGCATCGGTTGATTGATGTGCCGGCACGGGCCGGGGAGGGCTTACGCCCACCCCGGCCCGTTGTCGTTTTCCGTCGTACGAACTGCGTGACAGGAGAGTGTGGAGCAGTGCAGCTGGTAGTCGCGCGGATCGGCCGCGCCCACGGCATCAAGGGCGAGGTCACCGTCGAGGTGCGGACCGACGAGCCCGAGCTCAGGCTCGGCCCCGGAGCCGTCCTGCTCACCGACCCGGCCTCCGCCGGGCCGCTGACCATCGAGTCCGGCAAGGTGCACAGCGGCAAGCTGCTGCTGCGCTTCGAGGGCGTCCGCGACCGCAATGCCGCCGAGGCCCTGCGCAACACCCTTCTCATCGCCGAGATCGACCCCGAGGAACTGCCCGAGGAGGAGGACGAGTACTACGACCACCAGCTCATGGACCTCGACGTCGTCCTCGCCGACGGCACGGAGATCGGCCGGATCACGGAGATCTCCCACCTGCCGTCCCAGGACCTCTTCATCGTCGAGCGGCCCGACGGCACCGAGCTGATGATCCCGTTCGTCGAGTCGATCGTCACCGAGATCGACCTGGAGGAGCAGCGGGCCGTCATCGACCCGCCGCCCGGCCTGATCGACGACCGCGCCGTGATCGCCTCCTCCCGCGAGGAGCCCGAGGAGGCAGGGGAATGAGACTCGACGTCGTCACGATCTTCCCCGAGTACCTCGAACCGCTGAACGTCTCCCTCGTGGGCAAGGCGCGCGCGCGAGGACAGCTCGACGTCCACGTCCACCACCTGCGCGACTGGACGTACGACCGGCACAACACGGTCGACGACACCCCGTACGGTGGCGGCCCCGGCATGGTCATGAAGACCGAGCCCTGGGGCGACGCGCTCGACCAGACGCTCGCCGACGGCTACGAGGCCGGCGCCCACGGCCCGGTCCTCGTCGTCCCGACCCCCAGCGGCAGGCCCTTCACCCAGGACCTGGCCGTCGAACTCTCCGAACGGCCCTGGCTGATCTTCACGCCGGCCCGCTACGAGGGCATCGACCGCCGCGTCATGGACGAGTACGCGACCCGGATGCCCGTCTACGAGGTCTCCATCGGCGACTACGTCCTCGCCGGCGGAGAGGCCGCCGTCCTCGTCGTCACCGAGGCCGTCGCCCGCCTCCTGCCGGGCGTCCTCGGCAACGCCGAGTCCCACCGCGACGACTCCTTCGCGCCCGGCGCCATGGCCAACCTCCTGGAGGGGCCCGTCTACACGAAGCCCCCCGAGTGGCGCGGCCGGGGCATCCCCGACGTCCTGCTCAGCGGGCACCACGGGAAGATCGCCCGCTGGCGGCGGGACGAGGCCTTCCGGCGCACCGTCACCAACCGGCCCGACCTCATCGAGCGCTGTGATCCGGCCGCCTTCGACAAGAAGGACCGCGAGATCCTCTCCATGATGGGCTGGGCGCCCGAGCCCGGCGGCCGATTTTGGCGCAAGCTCCCCGACGTGGAACAATAGGCCGCTGTCGTCCGTCCGGCGCGCGCCCCTGCCACAGGGGGAACGACGCCCGCCAGGGACGAACGGCACCCCAGACATCCGAACGTACCGCTGATGACCTGTGGCATCAGCGAGGAAAGAGACCTCCATGGCCTCCCTGCTCGACCAGGTCAACGCGGCTTCCATCCGCACCGACCTCCCCGCCTTCCGCGCCGGTGACACCGTGAACGTCCACGTGCGCGTCATCGAAGGCAACCGCTCCCGTATCCAGCAGTTCAAGGGCGTCGTCATCCGCCGCCAGGGCGCGGGCGTCAGCGAGTCCTTCACCGTCCGCAAGGTCTCGTTCTCCGTCGGCGTCGAGCGCACCTTCCCGGTGAACAGCCCGATCTTCGAGAAGATCGAGCTCGTCACCCGCGGTGACGTCCGTCGCGCGAAGCTCTACTACCTGCGTGAGCTGCGCGGCAAGGCTGCCAAGATCAAGGAGAAGCGCGACCGCTGAGCCCCGGCTCACCGCTCACGCGACGCTTGAGGTCCTCGCACAGACGGGCCGGATAGGCTCTGTCCCCGATGGACACCGAAGCACAGCACACGGAGCGCGACCCCTCCACCGACACGGAGGACGGGTCGCGCTCCGCGCGCGTTTCCTGGCGGCGTACGGGCTTCCTCGGCGCCGCCTGCGTGGTTTTCCTGCTGCTCCTCAGCCACTTCGTGATCCAGCCGTTCCTGATCCCCAGCAGCTCCATGGAGCCCACGCTCCAGGTCGGCGACCGGATCCTCGTGAACAAGCTGGCGTACCGCTTCGGCGATGAGCCGCGCCGGGGCGACGTCATCGTCTTCGACGGCACCGGCTCCTTCGTACGGGAAGACCTCGACGGCAATCCGGTCACCGGGCTCCTGCACGACGCCGCGGCCGCCCTCGGCTTCGCCGAGCCTGACGAGACCGACTTCGTGAAGCGGGTCGTCGGCGTCGGCGGCGACCGGATCGTCTGCTGCGACAAGGACGGGCGGCTCACCGTCAACGGCGTCCCCGTCGAGGAGCGGTACGTGATGCTCGGCGACCAGCCGTCCGGCGTCCCCTTCGACATCGTCGTCCCCGCGGGCAGGCTCTGGGTGATGGGCGACCACCGGAGCCAGTCCAGCGACTCCCGCGACCACCTCGGCAGCCCCGGCGGCGGCATGGTCCCCGTCGACAAGGTCGTCGGACGGGCCGACTGGATCGCCTGGCCCTTCGACCGCTGGTCCACCGTCCCCGCCACCGAAGCCTTCGACGCCGTACCGGCCCCGGCCGTCGGCGGGCACGGTACGAGTCCTCATGGGTAGCCGCGGCCGGCCGGCGGGCGGGCCCGCCCAGAGCTCCGGTGCCGCGCCGCTGCCGGGACGGGCCGAGCGGCGCCGGCTCGCCCGCAGGGTCAAGCGACGGCGCCGGCGCTCCGCGATCCGTGAGATCCCGATCCTCCTCACCGTCGCCGTGCTCATCGCGCTCGTCCTCAAGACCTTCCTGGTGCAGGCCTTCGTCATCCCCTCCGGTTCCATGGAGCAGACGATCCGCATCGACGACCGGGTCCTCGTCGACAAGCTCACCCCGTGGTTCGGCTCCCGGCCGCAGCGCGGTGACGTCGTCGTCTTCAAGGATCCCGGCAACTGGCTCCCGCAGGACGCCCCGCCGGCCTCCGAGGACCCGATCGGCGTCAAGCAGGTCAAGCAGGCCCTCACCTTCATCGGACTGCTGCCCTCGGCCGACGACCGCGACCTCATCAAGCGGGTCGTCGCCGTCGGAGGGGACACCGTCCGCTGCTGCGACAAGGGCGGACGGCTCACCGTCAACGGCGTACCCCTGAACGAGCCGTACCTGCACCCCGGGAACGAGCCGTCCACGATCCCCTTCGAGGTGAAGGTCCCCGAGGGCCGGATCTTCGTCCTCGGCGACCACCGCTCCGACTCGGCAGACTCCCGCTTCCACCTCGACGAGAAGGACCACGGAACCGTCTCCGAGGAGCAGCTCGTGGGGCGCGCCGTCGTGATCGCCTGGCCCGTCGGGAACTGGCGCGGCCTGGAGGAACGGGAGACGTTCGCCGCCGTACCGGACGCCCGTGCGAGTTCCGGGCCCGCGCTCGGTCTGTCGCATAGTGTGTCCCCGCGCAATCTGAACGGATTGCCCGGGCTCCCGACCCCTGCGGAACTTCTGCTCGTTATGGGAGTGGTGGGCCTGTCCCTGTTCCGGGGCAGGCGATCGCACGGAGTGAGGAGTTGATGTGGGGGATTTGGCCGTCGGCGCACGATCCGGACACGATGAGCCCGAGAAGAGGGCCGACGAGGCCATCGGCGACGAGGTGACGGGTGACGATGTGACGGATGACGACCGGGCGCACGACGACCGGGCGCACGACGACGACGAGGCTGCGGGCAGGTCGGGCAGAAGCCCGAAGAAGCCGCGTTCCTTCTGGAAGGAACTGCCCCTCCTCATCGGCATCGCCCTGGTGCTCGCGCTCCTGATCAAGACCTTCCTGGTGCAGGCCTTCTCGATTCCCTCGGAATCGATGATGAACACGCTCCAGCGCGGTGACCGGGTCCTCGTCGACAAGCTCACCCCGTGGTTCGGCTCCGAGCCGGAGCGCGGCGAGGTCGTCGTCTTCCACGACCCGGGCGGCTGGCTGGAAGGCCAGAAGACGCCCGACCCGAACGTCGTCCAGAAGTTCCTCAGCTTCATCGGCCTCATGCCGTCCGCCGAGGAGAAGGACCTCATCAAGCGGGTCATCGCGGTCGGCGGCGACACGGTCTCCTGCAAGGAGGGCGGCAAGGTCGTCCTCAACGGCAAGACCCTGGACGAGGGCGCGTACCTCTACCCCGGTTCCGTGCCGTGCCAGGACTCCTTCGGCCCGATCAAGGTCCCCCAGGACCGCATCTGGGTCATGGGCGACAACCGGCAGAACTCGCTGGACTCCCGCTTCCACCAGCAGCTCCCCGGCGGCGGCACCGTCGCCAACGACCAGGTCGTGGGCCGCGCCGTCGTGATCGCCTGGCCCGTCACCCGCTGGGCGACCCTCCCCGTGCCGGACATCTTCGACCAGCCCGGCCTGAACCAGGCCGTGGCCGCCGCCCCGCTGGGCGCGGCCGGTCTGGCCGGAGCGCTCCCGCTGGTGCTGTGGCGTCGGAAGAAGCACACGGCTGGGCATACCGCCGAGTAGTGACCCGCGGGTAGATTGCCGTCCCGGACCGTCGACAGACCTCTGGGGTGCGCATGAGCGGGAACAAAAAGGCAGAGGGCGGCCACGGCCGCCTCGGCAGCGTGCTGTCGGGGCTGGCCGTGGCCGTCGGCTGTGTGCTCTTCCTCGGAGGCTTCGTCTGGGGGGCGCTGGTCTACCAGCCGTTCACCGTCCCCAGCGACTCCATGACCCCCACCATCGCCGTGAACTCCCGGGTGCTCGCCGAGCGCGTCGACGGTGACGAGGTGCGGCGCGGTGACGCCGTCGTCTTCACCGACGCCGTATGGGGCTCCTCGCCGATGATCAAGCGGGTCGTCGCGGTCGGCGGCGACACCGTCGCCTGCTGCGACCGGGACGGCCGGCTCACCGTCAACGGCAAGGCCGTCGACGAGCCCTACCTGAGCCCCGGGCCGGACGGCAGGATCGTCGCCTCCGACCGGGAGTTCTCCGTGACCGTCCCCGAGGGGAAGCTCTTCCTCCTCGGCGACGACCGCTACACCTCGCTCGACTCCCGCTCGCACCTGGAGGAGGCCGGGCAGGGGACCGTGGCCCGCTCCGCGGTCATCGGCAGGGTCGACGCCGTCGTCTGGCCCGCCGAGGGCCTCCTGGAGCCCGCGAAGGGCTTCGCCGCCCTACCGGGCGGGATCTCCGAGCCGGGCCCCTTCACGGCCCTCCTCGCGGCGATCGTGGCAGGCTGCGTACTGATCGTGGCGGGAGCCGCGTACGGGCCGGTGGCACGCTTTCTGACACGGCGTCCTGGAGTGAAGGGCCCGGGGACGAGGGCGAAGGTGACGACATGACGGATCCCGCTTCCGCCGAGGCGCAGAAACCCGTCGCGCGGCAGGTGGCGAGGGTCGTCCTCCTCGACCCGGACGACCGCATCCTGCTCCTGCACGGGTACGAACCCGACGACCCCGCCGACACCTGGTGGTTCACCCCCGGCGGAGGCGTCGAGGGCGACGAGACCCGGGCGGAGGCCGCGCTGCGCGAACTCGCCGAGGAGACCGGCATCACCGACGCCGAACTCGGACCGGTCCTGTGGCAGCGGTACTGCTCGTTCCCCTTCGACGGCCGGCGCTGGGACCAGGACGAGTGGTACTACCTGGCCCGCGTCCGCCGGACCGGCACCGAGCCCCGTCCCCAGGCCCTCACGGAGCTGGAGACCCGCAGCCTCGCGGGCCTCAGATGGTGGACCTCCGCCGAACTGTCGGCGGCCCGTGAGACGGTGTACCCGACCAGACTCGCCGAGCTGCTGCGCACGCTGCTCGACGAGGGACCTCCGAGTGCACCGGTGGTTCTCGCCCCGGAAATCGTTTAGGGGTGCGGACACTGGCGCACAATGGGTGGACGCACGGCTGAAGGGGAACATGCCATGAGCGCCGAGGACCTCGAGAAGTACGAGACCGAGATGGAGCTGAAGCTCTACCGGGAGTACCGCGACGTCGTCGGGCTGTTCAAATACGTGATCGAGACCGAGCGACGTTTCTACCTCACCAACGACTACGAGATGCAGGTGCACTCGGTGCAGGGTGAGGTCTTCTTCGAGGTCAGCATGGCTGATGCCTGGGTCTGGGACATGTACAGGCCCGCCAGGTTCGTCAAGCAGGTCCGCGTCCTCACGTTCAAGGACGTAAACATCGAGGAGCTCAACAAGAGCGACCTCGAACTCCCCGGCAGCTGACGCACCCCGCTGAACTCACTCCCAGGGGTGAGTGAGTTCTCCACAGGGCGCCGTCCCTCCACAGCGCCGCACGCGGCCCGGTCCGCTCCGTCACAGTCGGTGACGGAGGTGGTACCCCATGAACAGGACCCAAGCCCTCGGACGGTACGGGGAAGAGCTGGCGACCCGTCGGCTCACCGCGACCGGCATGCGCATCCTCGCCCGCAACTGGCGCTGCGGCCGCGCCGGAGAGATCGACATCGTCGCCCGTGACGGCGACACCCTCGTCATCTGCGAGGTCAAGACCCGACGCCACGGCGCCTACGAACACCCCATGGCCGCCGTCACCCCGACCAAGGCCGAGCGGCTCCGCCGCCTCGCCGCCTGCTGGCTCGACCGCAACGGCACCCCCGCCCCCGCGGGCGGCGTCCGTATCGACCTCGTCGGCATCGTCCTGCCCCGCAAGGGCGCCCCCGTCCTCACCCACGCCCAGGGGGTGGCCTGATGGGATTCGCCCGCACCTGCTCCGTCGCCCTCGTCGGCGTCGAAGGCGTCGTCGTCGAAGTCCAGGCCGACCTCGAACCGGGCGTAGCCGCCTTCACCCTCGTCGGCCTCCCCGACAAGAGCCTCAGCGAGAGCCGCGACCGTGTCCGCGCCGCCGTCGTCAACTCCGGCGCCGAGTGGCCCCAGAAGAAACTCACCGTCGGACTCAGCCCCGCCTCCGTCCCCAAGAGCGGCAGCGGCTTCGATCTGGCAAACACCCGCCATGTGCGCTTCTAAAGTGCCAGGATACGGACATGCCCGAGCACGTCGACCCAGTCACCGGCCGCCGCATC